>CANSQL010000001.1 GCA_947649125.1 uncultured Erysipelotrichaceae bacterium
GCACGGTGGTGTGAGAGGACGATAAATAAAATAATTATTTATCTCCTACTCGATTCGCTGATTGTGTTCTGCATCATTGGCCGATGCAAGCAGGTTATACTTTCTCATACAAACTTTAAAGTAATAAAAAGATGCTTTTTCAGGTAAAGCTTAGAATCATTTGCGCTTTATCATTATTTGTGTTACCATAAACAGGTATTAAGAAGGTGCTTTCATGAAAAAAATCCAAATAATTATGTTTACAATCATCTGTTGTTTAGTGAGCGTACCGCATTTTCCTATTTATGCGAATGAATATGAGGAATCAGAAGGAGAATGGCTGAAAAGATGCAGTGTCGCACAAGACAGTAAGGAAGCGGCAGCGGAATGTAAAAAGTTTAAGGAATATTATAATAAGAAAACAAATGAATTAAATAATCAGATTGCCGATATGAAAAAAACAAGCAATCAATTAAAATCCGATTTATCGAATATCAGTGAATTGATTGCACAGCTGGATAAACAAATCAAGGAGCTTAATCAACAAATGGATGATGCAGAGAAAAGCATCGCTCAAATGCGCAGTTCAATGATTGAGCTTGACAGTAAAATGAAGGAAAAACAAGCGGAAATTGAATTGTTGGATGTACAGATAAAGAAGCGAATGGAAAAGGAGCAGGTGAAAATCGGTACGAATCGTTATATCGATATGCTGATGGGAGCCACCGATATCATTGACATTATCCAGTTGATCGAAGGCTTTAAGCTGATTACGCAAAACGATCAGCTGCAGATGGAGGATGCGGCAAAAGCGCGCCGAGAATTTCAACTGCAGAAGGATGAGCAACAGCGAATCAGTGCCGATCTGAAGCAGCAGATAAAAACAAATGAAGCCTTAAAGGAAGCCGCTGAGCAGGGAAAACGGGAACAAAGCAAGCTTTATCAATCCTTTTATGCGAAGGAACAACAAATCAAACAGGAAATGGAGAATGCACAGGCGAATGCGTCTGATATGGCAGGGGCATTGGCATCAATCAATACAAATGTAAGAGATGATATTTTTGAAAAGCCGAGTAAGCCGTCAGGGGGAAATTCCGATAAGCCAAATGATAAACCCGAGGAAAAGCCGGATGATAAACCAAGCGGCAATACCTCATTCATAAAGCCGATTTCTTATCCTTTATATGCAGGAACATGGTATTATCCGAGTGATCCTTGGGATACACAACTCTATGAGCATATCGGTGCCGATTATTCAGGTCCGATCGGTGCACCGATCGTTGCGCCTGCGCGCTCTATTGTCTTATATGCGAATGATCCGTATCCGAGTGATAAGTATGGTCCTACGCTTGGATGGCCGCGCGGCGGTGCGAACACGATTGAGCTTTTGACTCAAGTCAACGGTACTACCTATGCGATTTCCTTCTTTCATCTCGCAAAGGGAATTCTTGTATCACCCGGTGATATTGTGGAACAAGGACAAACCATCGCTTATTCCGGCGCCAGCGGCAATGTGACAGGCCCTCATCTTCATATTGAGCTTGTTAATTTAGGTTCCATGAGTGTTACAGAGGCACAAGCTCGATTTGCGCAAAATGCTGATTTCGGCTGGGGAAGCGGTTGGACAATTGCTTCTGCATGCTCCAATCGCGGCTTTACTCCATGTCGTGAACGACCGGAAGAATTCTTTGGTTATTAAAAATAGGTAACTGCAAACATCAAAAAAACTCATGACTGACGGCATATGAGCTGTCAAGCATGAGTTTTCTTTTTTATAATTGTCATTTTAATGAGAAATTCCTGATAGGAATATGTAGGAGTAATTCATATGTTGTATCTATATCAAACAAATTACTGAACAGAAGCTCATATCTTACAGGCAATGCGAATCAAATAAGAAAGCAGTTATTTTTCCGTTGCATTTGTAATACGCTCTTTGATTTTTTCCAATCGCTGCAGACGATAGTAAATCAGATTTATAATAATCGGAATCACCAATACACCGCCTAAGGTTACCGCTAAAGAGAACAGATCAAGGTGAACGATCATAAACAGATCCGGTAAAAGCACGATTGCCAAGATGAATAATAATGTCATCGTAAGAAATACAATGCGTCGCTGCTTCGTAAACGGCATGGAAATACGCTGTAAAACCGTCAGTGAGCATGCGGCGGTCAAGATAACACACATTGTGGTACGAACATCATCGTTATAATGAAATATCGTTGTGAACAGTGATACAAGCAGGGTAGCCGCTACGACCATAAAGGCACCGGGAGCGGCCTGTGATAAGACATTGATGACGAAATTACCCTTGATGCGATTATGATTTGGCTCCAGTGCCAAAAAGAATGAGGGAATACCGACCGTCAGCGAGGAAATCAAGGTAAGCTGAATCGGTACAAACGGATAGCGACTGTTTAAGAATAAGGTCAAAATCGCTAAAATCAATGAAAAGATTGTTTTTACAAGAAACAGCGATGCAGCACGTTGAATATTGTTGATAACACGTCTTCCTTCATTTACGATAAAGGGCATATGTTTAAAGTTATTATCAAGTAAAACAAGATTCGCAATATTTTTTGCCGCTTCACTACCTTGCGCAACTGCGATAGAACAATCGGCTTCTTTCAGTGCCATGACATCATTCACACCGTCACCGATCATTGCGGTCGTATGCTTGGCTTCCTTTAAGGCCTGAATAATCAGTTTTTTCTGTTGCGGGCTGACCCGTCCGAATACACTGTATTTGTTTACCGCAGTCGGTATCTCTACATCCTTCAGTGTGGAAGCATCAATATACGCATCGGCATTGTAAACACCGGCCTTTCGGGCAATTTCATGCACGGTAACCGGATTATCACCGCTGATGATTTTAATATCTACTCCTTGTGAGGCAAAATACGCAAGTGTTTTCGGCGCTTCTTCACGAATCGGATCACTCAACAGAACAAGTCCGATGATCGTGTTGTTTTGCGGCAGCCGGCCTTCACTGATCGCTTCCGTACTCTCAGCGATCGTAATCACTCGATAGCCTTCCTTCGCATAGCGATCGATCTGGGCTTCAATCATAGAATCCTTTTTCAGACTCATAAATTCATAGGCTCCCATACAATACGTGTGCCGATTCATGGAAACTGCGCTGTATTTACGCTCACTGGAAAAGGGAATCGTAATCGCATTTTCTATCTTTTTTACATCTTTGAGATACTCTCGAATTGCTTGTGCCGTTGAATTATCATCCTTCAGTGTGCCCATCATATAGCACAACAGCTCTTTACAATCCGTATCCGTATAATTGATAATGCTTTCTACCTGCATACAGCCCTTGGTAATCGTTCCAGTCTTATCAAGACACAACGTATCGACACGCGCCAATGTTTCGATACAATACAGCTCTTGTACAAGGGTATGCTGCTTCGCTAAGTTAATCGAGCCGACAGCCAAGGCAACGCTTGTCAGTAATACAAGTCCTTCGGGAATCATGCCGATGAGTGCCGATACGGTAGGAACGATTGATTCCGCAAATGAATAGTCTAATAAATAATATTGCTTCAGAAACAGTAAAATACCGATCGGTATGATCGCAATACCGATATATTTGATAATGAAATTCAAAGAATCACGAAGCTCACTTTTATGCTTTTTCAATACCTTTGCTTCCTTCATGATGCGTGAGGCATAATTATCATGTCCGACATGCTCCACCTGTGCATACGCATTTCCGGCTAAAATATAGCTTCCTGAATAAATAAAGTCGCCCTGTTGCTTCACAATGACATCGGATTCACCGTTGACATTGCTTTCATTCAGCTCCAATCGTCCTTCCTTGATGATTGCGTCGCTGCAGACCTGTGCACCGCTTTTTAAAATCATGATATCATCAAGCACAAGCTCCTCCATCGAAATATCTGTCGCTGCACCTTCACGCATTACTGTGATTTTCGATTCATTGATCAAGGAAAGCTTATCCAAAACCCGCTTTGAACGCAGCTCCTGAAAGATACCGATCGCTAAATTACTGATTGCGACACCGAGAAACATCAGATTGCGATAAGAACCGACATATATGATCAAGCCGGCAAGAATCGCATTGATTAAATTGAACAGGGTACAAATATTATCTCTGAATATCTCCTGATATGATTTCGTTATTCGCTGAACCTGTTCATTATGTAAATGCTGACTTTTACGCTTTGCGACCTGTTGTTCATTTAAACCGCTGTGAATTTCAGGCGCATAGCGCTCTATTTGTTCACTCATCCCATCACTTCCGTTTTCTTTATAATATTATATCAAGAAAATGCTGTTTCTTAACTAACATTTTAGTTATTTTTATTAAAATTTTAACTTTTATTTCATCATCTTACATCACATTCATCGATAGGAAAGAAAGCGGAGTGAAAAGAGCATTTAGATAAAATTAAGAACGCATACAGAATGAAAGCTGTTAAGGATAGTGAAGGGAATACAAAGAAGTATAAAGAAGCATAAAGAAGGGAATAGGAAAAGCTGTAAAAAGAAGGACAACGAAACGATGAATACAACGTATCTCTGAATCATTTCAACAAATAAAAAGGACACGCAATGTCCTTAATTTTGTTTGAAACAGATTTTTCTGCGCCTACATCCAAGTGATTTTATTTTCACTGTGATTGAGTATCTTAACGATATTTGCGCGATGACGATAAATCACAAGAATCGTAAGCAGCCAGCTTGCGGTCGTAATCACTAACTGTTCCTGCATGATCGTAATATAGATGCTGGAAACAAGTGCCATCGCCATACTTGCGAGTGAAACCATCTTAAACAGATACAGCAGTAAAAAGAATGCGATAAGTGGTACAATAATAAACCAAGCATCACGGAAGGTAAAGATCGCGGTCGATAAGAGAAAGCCGACAAGTGTTGCCGCCGCTTTTCCGCCCTTGAAATGAGCAAACAGCGGATAACAATGTCCGAAGGCAGCCGCAACACCGGCCCATATGCTCATTTCCTTGTTGTCAAAGCCGACCGCTACGATACCGACTGCTAAAACGACCTTCAGCACATCAAGTATGATTGTCGCAATTCCGGCTTTTTTACCTAATACACGTCCGGCATTGGTACCGCCCAAATTACCGGAGCCAAACGATCTGATATCCGTATGATAGAACAGCTTGCCGATCACAAGCGCAAAGGGAATCGAGCCTAAGATATAACCGATTCCGATATATAAAACGATCATCCAATCCATAATTTTCACCTCTGACCTTTATTTTAACACGCTTTTTCAGTGAATAAAAGGTAAAATACGATTTTTATATGAAAAGGGTTCTTGCGAAAAGCGTTGAAATTTGGTAATATAACATAGGTTAAGTGGTGCGATAAAGCCCACTTTTTACATGATATATAGGAAGGTGAGCTTATGAGCGCAAAGTCATATGATGCCGAAAGTATACAAATATTAGATGGTTTGGATGCGGTAAGAAAGCGTCCGGGAATGTATATCGGTTCAACAGATGCAAGAGGTCTGCATCATCTTGTATGGGAAATCGTAGATAATTCCATTGATGAAGCCTTAAACGGTTACGGCGATACAATTAAAATAACGATTGAAAAGGACGGCTCCATGTCGATTGAGGATGAAGGACGAGGAATGCCGGTAGATAAGCATGCGAGCGGGGTATCTACGCTTGAGGTCATTTTTACCGTACTTCATGCCGGCGGTAAGTTTTCCTCAGAGGGCGGCTATAAAACATCGGGCGGTCTGCACGGTGTCGGTGCCAGTGTTGTCAATGCCTTGTCAAGATGGGTTGAGGTAACGGTATGCCGCAACGGGAAAATGTATCAAATGCGTTTTGAGGACGGCGGTCGTAAAATCGGGAAGCTGAAGGAAATCGGCAAATCGAACAAGACCGGCAGTAAGGTACATTTTATGCCGGATGAACGCATCTTTTCGACTACGAAGTATTCCTATTCACAAATCACCCAGCGTGCGCAGGAGGAAGCCTTCTTAATGAAGGGACTGCGCATGGTTGTAAAGGATCTGCGCAAGGATCATGAGCGTGAGGACGTTTATCATTATGAAAACGGCTTAGAGGCCTTTATCACTTATCTTCATGAGGATAAACAGGTATTTCATAAGCCTGTATCCTTCAGCGGTGAGGTCAACGGCATTAAGGTAGATTGTGCATTTCAATATACGGATGAATATCAGGAAAATATGTTTTCCTTTGTCAATATGGTTCGAACCAAGGACGGCGGAACGCATGAAACGGGATGTCGCAGTGCTTTCACCAAAATCTTTAACGAATATGCCCGTAAAAACGGTTTATTGAAGGAAAAGGACAAAAACTTTGAGGGTAGTGATATTCGCGAGGGCTTGACGGTGATTTTATCGTTGGGCGTACCGGAAAATCTTTTACAATTTGAAGGGCAGACAAAGGGCAAGCTTGGAACAACAGAGGCAAAAACCGCCGTTGATGCACTGGTTTGTGAAAAACTGAGCTATTTCCTTGAAGAAAACAAGGACCTTTCAACTACGCTGATCAAAAAGATGGCGCGTGCTTCTCAGGCGCGTGAGGCGGCGCGCAAGGCACGTGATGATGCGCGCAAGGGAAAAAACAAAGGCAAAAGTGAAAAAATCTTATCGGGTAAGCTTGCCTCTGCCCAGTCCAAGGATGCACGTAAGAAGGAGCTGTATCTTGTCGAGGGTGATTCGGCGGGCGGCAGTGCCAAGCAGGGACGTGACTCTAAATATCAGGCGATCTTGCCGCTGCGCGGTAAGGTGCTGAATACGGAGCGTGCTTCCGTTGCCAGCATTGAGAAAAACGAGGAATTGAATACGATCATTCATGCGCTCGGTGCCGGTGTCGGACCGAATTTTCACGCTGAAGATGCGAATTATCATAAGGTGATCATCATGACCGATGCCGATACTGACGGTGCGCATATTCAAACGCTGCTGCTGACATTCTTTTATCGCTATATGCGCGAGTTGATCGAACAGGGCATGGTATATATTGCTTTACCACCGCTTTATAAGCTGCAGAAGGGCAAGGAGATTCAATATGCGTGGAATGACGAGGAGCTGGAGCAGTATCGCAAGACCTTCCCTAAGGGCTATACGCTGCAGCGCTATAAGGGTCTTGGTGAAATGAATGCCGATCAGCTTTGGGATACGACGATGTGTCCCGAAACACGCACGCTGATTCAGGTAACGATCGAGGATGCGGTCGTGGCCGAAAAGCGTGTCTCAGTATTAATGGGCGATAAGGCAGAGCTTCGTCGTGACTGGATCGAGGAAAATGTTTCCTTTACATTAGAAGAAGATTATCAAACGGAGGTTAAATAATGAAAAAGACTGAATCAACCGTACAGCATCGTCAAATCATTGAAACTCCGTTAGAGGAGATCATGGGTGACCGTTTTGGCTCCTATTCCAAATATATCATTCAAGATCGTGCGCTGCCGGATGCGCGTGACGGATTAAAGCCGGTACAGCGCCGTATTCTTTATGCGATGTATACGGACGGCAATCGCTTTGACAAGGGCTATCGTAAATCGGCCAAGACAGTCGGTCTTGTGATCGGTAATTATCATCCGCACGGCGATACCTCTGTCTATGATGCGATGGTCCGTATGTCTCAGGATTGGAAAATTCGCAGTCCGCAGATCGATATGCAGGGAAACAACGGATCGATTGATGATGACCCGGCAGCGGCGATGCGTTATACCGAAGCTCGTTTATCAAAAATTTCCGAATATTTATTGATGGATATCGAAAAGGATACCGTTTCATGGAGTCTGAACTTCGATGATACGGATTATGAGCCGACGGTCTTACCGGCTCGCTATCCCAATCTGCTTGTCAACGGCATTACCGGTATTGCGGCAGGCTATGCGACAAATATTCCGCCGCATAATCTCGGTGAGGTAATCGATGCGGTCATCTATCGCATTCAATTTCCGAATTCAAGCGTTGAGGAATTGATGGAATATGTACAGGGACCTGATTTTCCGACCGGCGGTATCGTACAGGGCAAACAAGGAATTATCGATGCCTTTACTACGGGACGCGGAAAAATCATGGTTCGCTCTAAAACCGAAATCGTGCAGGCGAAAACGTGCCAACAGATCATTATCACGGAAATTCCGTATGAAGTCGTAAAAAGCAACATGGTAAAGAAAATCGACGATGTGCGCTTAAATAAAAAAATCGACGGCATTATGGATGTTCGTGATGAATCCGATCGAAACGGTTTAAGAGTCGTTGTCGATATCAAAAAGGATGCCGATGCGAAGCTGATTTTAAATTATCTGTTTAAGAATACCGATTTACAGGTTTCCTATAACTATAATGTAATTGCGATCGTAAATAAGCGACCGATGCAGATGGGCCTAGCACAGATGTTAGATGCGTTTATTGCGCATCGTGAGGAAGTCGTTGTCCGTCGCTGTCAATTTGATTTAAAGAAAAAACAACAGCGCTGTCATATTTTAGACGGCTTGATTCAGGCAATCTCAGTTTTAGATGAGGTAATTGCGCTGATTCGCAGCTCTAAGGATAAGGCAGATTCCAAAAATCGCTTGATGGAGCGCTTCTCATTTACGGAAGCACAGGCCGAGGCCATCGTAACGATGCGCTTGTATCGCTTATCAAATACCGATGTGACTCTTTTGAAAGAGGAGCACGATACATTAGAGCGTGAAATTTCAGAGCTGAAGGAAATCTTAGCGAATGATAAGCTGTTGAAGCGCTTGATCATCAAGGAATGTAAAGAGGTAAAAAAGGAATTTCCGACACAGCGTTTAACGAGAATCGAAGCGGAAATTGAAGAAATCGTAATCGATAAGGTTTCCATGATTGCGAGTGAACAGGTGATGTTTACCTTATCTAAGGACGGCTATGCGAAGCGTGTTTCACTTCGTTCCTATAATGCCGCCAATGATGCCGCAACCGGTGTCAAGGAAGGCGATCGTCTGATCGGAAGCTGTGAGGTAAATACATTAGACCACATTCTGTTTTTCACAAACCGAGGTACCTACGGCTATCTCAATGTTTATGAGGCAGAGGAAGCAAAGTGGAAGGATATCGGTTCTCATATCAACAATGCGATTCGTATCAGCGGTGAGGAAAAGCTGACAGATGCTTATGTATTGAAAAGCTTTGCGACACATGCGTATATCATAACGGTAACGAAAAACGGCATGATTAAGAAAACCGCTGTTCATGAATATGAGGTATCACGCAATAATAAGACAATGGCGAATATGAAGCTTGCCGATCAGGATGAAGCGATTGCGTCATTATTGGCATATGAGGGTGATGAGGTTCTCTTATGCAGCAAAAACGGCTATATGACACGTTATCCGATATCATTGATTCCGATGACCGCACCGAAATCCAAGGGCGTTAAGGCAATGAATTTGGTGGAGGATCAAATATGCAGCGCATGTATTTATCACAATGATACTGCACAGCTGCTTGTGGTAAGCGATCAGGGAGCGATGAAGCGCTTAAAAATGTCTGATATTGATTTGACAGGAAGACCGGTCAAGGGCAATATGATCTGTAAGCGTGTGAAATCAAAGCCGTATCAGATCGCATATATCAGATTATATGATTTACAGCAGGATATCGTTATTCATGCACAGGATAATGCACAGATAGCGATGAAGGATATATCACTGATGAACAAGGAATCCACGTTCTCTCAGCCGTTGGGAGTGCTTCAGGATTTCTATATCGAACAGGGTATTCTGCATATTGAACAGGTCGCAATGCCTGTTGAAACAGAAAAAACAGTTGATTTTGAGGAAATCAATCTTGATTTATAATTGACAGCAATAAGCTTGCTGTCTTTTTCATATGAAAAGATGATTGACAGACAATGAGGAAGTCATATTCACAAAGCGACTTTTATCATCACAAATGCGCATATTACGCTTTTTCTATAGCTTTTCATTTGAAATTGCGCTAAACTATAGGAAAAAAGGGAGTATCAACATGGATAAGCAAAAACGGATCAATGATGAAATCAACAAATACGAATCAGCGAAAAAGCCGCTGTTGAAGCAATCTCAGCTCTATTCATGGCTGCGTATTTTCAGTATCATCGGCTCTCTTGCCTTAGCGATCTACGCAGATCAAAGCAAGCGCTCCTTTGGCTTTTGTTTGGCTTTTTTATTTCTTGTGCTGTTTTTATGCTTGGTGGTGAAGCATAACGAGCTTAAGCTCAAACTACGGCGCATAGATGCAAAGCTTACGGTACTGAAGCGATTATCAACGCGCTTTCACGAGGAATGGCATAAGGAAGCATGCGACAGTGTTTGTCCGAGTGATGACAGTGTGGCTTATGATTTGGATTTGTTAGGACCCGATTCGCTGTATGCGTATTTGAACTTTTGTGCGACGCCGTTCGGGAAAAAACGCTTAACGGCATTATTAAAGGGTGAGGACAGTGAAATAACGGCAATCAAAAAACGTCAAGAGGCCGTCAAGGAGCTGTTGGCGCATGAAACGCTGTTACTGGAATATGAAAGCGGCAGTGTGATGTTTGCGCAGGATTCAAGGCGAATCAAGGAACAAGATATGGAAGCATTAATTACCTACGGCGCAAAACAAACAAAGCTGTTTTCAAATTGGTTTACTTGGTTCAGTCTGCTTTGTGCCTGCTTATGTGTGCTCTGTTTGATATTGGCGGTTTTTCAAGTGTTGGCGTATGGCTATGCCGCAAGTCTGTTGCTGATAAATTTAATAATCAGTATGATCATCAACGGCAGCTCTCACGGGGAACTCGCGTTGTCGAAGGATATGGCGCGTATCTTAAAGGATTATGATATTTTATTTGAATGTATGGAGAAGGAAGTACTGAACAGTGAATTGTTGTGTGAGCTTCAACAAACAATGTGTGAGGCAAAACAATCACTGAAAAGCTTTCATCGTATCTTGGATATTATACTGATGAGAAGCAATGTCATTTCTTACTTTATTTTAGCGGCCTTAATTCAATTCGATGTGCTTTGTGTGCGGCTTTTGGAAGGCTGGCGATCCAAATACGGAGTACAAATGAAGGAATGGCTGATGGCGGCGGGTGAAATGGAGGCGCTTGTATCACTGAGTGTTACGGCACAGGTCAAAGAGTCGTGGTGCTTTCCGACCTTCGTTGAAAATGATGCTCCGTTGCTTGAGGTAAGTGACGCTTATCATCCGCTGCTTCCTTATGAAAAGGCGGTTGCGAACTCTTTACAGCTGGAAAGTGCGACAATGATTATCACCGGCTCGAATATGAGCGGAAAAACGACCTTTTTAAGAACACTGGGCATTGCGGTCATGATGGCGAAGGCAGGTGCGCCGGTATGTGCCAAACAAATGCGCTTAACGCTGATGCAGGTTTATACCTCAATGCGTGTCAAGGATGATGTGAAGGAAGGAATTTCCACCTTTTATGCGGAATTACTGCGCATTAGGCAAATGATGGATGCGACAAAACAAAAAGGGCAGATGTTGGTGCTGATTGATGAAATCTTCAAGGGCACAAACAGTGCCGATCGACTCTTATGTGCGAAAACAGCGATCACCAAGCTTCATTGGCCGCATGTAATTACAATCGTATCTACGCATGATTTTGAGCTGTGTGATCTGCAGGAAGACCCAAAGCTGAAGGCGATCAATGCCCATTTCAGCGAATACTATATCAATGATGAAATTCATTTCGACTATCAGATTAAAGAGGGGCGATGTACCTCTACCAACGCAAAGGAATTAATGCGTTTGGCAGGTATCGTATCATAAAACGATCAGTAAGGCTTATATCCTTTATCCGAGTTTATATCAGTTTTTAAAGACATAAATCAATCATGATTCTATCGGCATAGGTTTAACCTGTGCTTTTTTGATCGGAATTCAAATTCGCTCACAGCTTTTCATACATAGAACAAAAAGCAGGGTACATACTAAAGCATATGAGGAGGTACCCTTATGGATCAAAAACGCTTACAGGACACAGCGAAAGCGCATGTGCCCAAAACACATAAAGGGAGGAACGCAATCGTCGCATTTGTGAGCGGCGGTATCATCGGACTGATCGGACAAGGATTGTGTGATATCTTTATGCAGCTGCTGGATATCGATCAAAAGAGCGCATTGCCGATGGTGATCGTAACGATTATATTGATTACGGCAATTACGACCGGCTTTGGCATTTATGATAAGGCAGCACAATATTGCGGCGCAGGATTGTTTATTCCGATATCGGGCTTTGCGAATTCCTTGACCTCTGCGGCCATGGAAGGAAAAAGTGAAGGTCCGATTTACGGCATCGGCTCAAATATGTTCAAGCTTGCCGGCAGTGTATTGACCTATGGAATCGCATCTGCATTCTTTTTCGGAGCATTGCGCTTTATCTTATTCGGAGGTTGATTATGAATACGATTCAATTTAAAAATGTCTATGTTGCCTCACGCAGTGTCGTAGCCGGCTGCTTAGAGGCTCAAGGACCGCTTAAGGATGATTTTGATAAAACCTATGAGGATAATTATTGTAATGAAAAAAGCTTTGAAAAGGCAGAGCGGGCAATGGTATATGATGCCTGTGATATCGCACTGAGAAAGGCAAATCAAAAGCCTTCGGATGTCGATATCATTTTCGGCGGTGATTTGATCAATCAATTAACTTCATCACATTATTTTGCGCGCGATACCAATATTCCGTTTATTGGTATGTATGCCGCTTGTGCAACGAGCTCCTTGGTGATCGGTCAGGCGGCGATGTGGATCGAACAGGGCTATGCGAAACAGGCACTTGCCTTTACAAGCTCTCATGTCGCAACGGCAGAGCGCCAATTTCGTTATCCGAATGAATACGGGGTACAGAAAAAAGCGACTACGACCTCTACGGTAACCGGAGCCGGAGCTGTTCTGTTAAGCGCTCAGCCGTCTAAAATCAGAGTCAGTGCCTTTACACCGGGAAAAATCTGTGATTGGAATTACAGTGATGCGAATGATATGGGTGTTGCGATGGCTCCTGCAGCTTATGATACCTTAAACCGCCATTTTCAAAGCACAAATACTGATTTTAAGGACTATGATTTGATCGCAACCGGTGATCTTTCCCAGCTTGGTTTTTCCTTTTTAATGGATTTGCTTTATCAGGATGAGCATCCGGTAGAGCATCGTCTGCATGACTGCGGCTTGATGATCTATGATACCTCTGAGCAGGATGTGTTCTGCGGCGGCAGCGGTTGTGCCTGCAGCATGTGTGTTTCCATGAGCAAACTGTTAGAGGAAATCGAACAGGGAAACTATCAGCGTGTCATGGTGATTGCGACCGGTGCGCTGTTATCTCCGGTTGCGATTCAACAAAAGGAGAGCATTCCGTGTATCGCTCATGCGATCGTTTATGAAAGGAGTGAGGGCTGATGATTTATTTCAACGCCTTTCTCGTATGCGGCGGAATTTGTCTGATCGGTCAGTTGATTTATGATAATACGAAGCTGACACCGGGCCATATAACATCGATATTTGTGGTGATCGGTGCCGCTTTAGATACTTTTTCGCTTTATGATCGGCTGATTGAGCTTGCCGGAGCCGGGGCAAGCCTTCCGATTACAAGCTTCGGTCATTCCTTGATTCACGGCGCTTTACAGGCAGCACAGGAGCAGGGCTTAATGGGTATTCTTTTGGGAATGTTTGATCTTACTGCGGCCGGCATCACTGCGGCAATTCTGTTTGCCTTTTTGGCTGCCGTCATCTTTAAGCCGCGTACATGAAGGACTTAAAAAATCGGCTGTTAAGCCTTCAACAAGCCATCAGTAATTCGTTCGACGTCGTTTATCGCAATGTCGAAATCAACGATCATCGCTGCGTCATTATCTTTTTATCCTCATTGAGTGACAGTCAGCTGATAGCGGATATTGTGGAAAGCATCGTAATCACGATCAAAAGTGAGGTAACGCTGACCTTTTATCCGGGCAGTGTAGAACCGCAAAGCGACCTGCATAAGGCAATTACAGCGCTGTTGTCGGGGCAATGTCTTGTGCTCGTAGAGGGAGTGGATAAGTACTATTGTGTGGAAACACGCAGCTATCCCTCTCGCTCAACGGCTGAACCAAGTGTCGAAAAAAGCATCCGCGGCTCACATGACGGCTTTGTGGAAAATATTATTTTGAATGTCGGCTTGATCAGGCGCAGAATCCGCGATTCTCATTTACGTGTCGTAATCAATAAAGAAGGCGTGAAAACCCGCACCGATATTGCCTATGTCTATATTGAGCATTTGGTCGATCCCGATATCCTGACTGATTTTGAGCATCGCTTAACGACATTGGATGAAACTGAAATCCTCTCCGAGCGCAATTTGAGTGAACAGCTTTACGGCAAGACATGGAATCCTTATCCGCATGTTCGCTATACGGAGCGTCCCGATATCAGTGCGATTCATCTGTTACAGGGGTATTTGATCGTATTGGTCGATAATTCACCGTGCGCCATCATCATACCTACGACCTTTTTTGAACAGACCAAGCAGATTGAGGAATATACACAAACGACCTTGATTGCGACCTTTACTCGCGTGATTCGCTTGATCGGCATCTTATTTTCCATATATCTGTTACCGCTGTGGATTACGGTCATCATCGATAAGAATCCGACTATGCTGAATTTTCCGTTAGAGGATAATGTGAAGGTATTGGAATTCGGCTTTCAAGTGATTTTTGCCGATATCGTCGTAGAATGGATTCGTCAAAGTCTGATTCATACTCCGACTATACTTTCCGGTATCATGAGCTTTATCGTTATCTTTGTCTTAGGGGATACCGCAGTCAACTTCGGTGTTTATACAAATGAGATCTTACTGATGATCGCTTTATGCAATATCGGTAATTTATTGACCCCCAACTATGAGCTGAGCTTGGCAAATAAGGCGTTTCGTATCTTGATCGGATTGATGGCGCTGTTTTATGGACAAGCGGGTTTTTGTATCGGTGTATTGTTTCATATTATCGTATTGCTTTCTACAAAGTCAATTAAGTTTCCGTATTTATATCCGCTGATTCCGTTTTCTTATCGCGAATGTAAAAAGCTGCTGTTCGGTGCGCCGATTCGATTGCGGAAAGAGAAGTAGCTTACGGTGATTTCATAGGTTCTTTTCCTGTAGAGGGAGGGAATCTTTTTTATATATTGATAAATATAGCTGTTTATTGTGAATATAGGATATATCAGATGATATCTCTGTATATTTCGTGCAATTTATTTACACAAGATATATAAAGTGGTATAATAATAACGAATAGATCGGAGGTACTGTTATGCTTATTGAACTAAGAGCGAAAAACTGCTTTGCGTTTGCGGATGCAATCGTATTTTCCTTAGCAGCTGATATGCGGAATAAAAAATTCGCAGCGAATGTTCATCGTGAAAATTACTTCAATGTATTAAAAACTGCCGGTATCTATGGTCCCAACAATGCCGGTAAAACGTGTTTGATTAAGTGTATCCGAGAAATACAATCGGTTTTATTGAACCACGGAAATGATTTAAGTGCTAATATATTTACAGAAAATAAGCTATGTGAGCTTGGAATGACTTTTTTATATAAGGGCAGAAAATTTGCTTATGATTTTAAATACGATATGGGAAGCAACAGCTATGTCTATGAATCATTTTCGGAAATTCTCAAGGATCGCTACAGTAATGAAAAGGCGGTACAGTGGTTAAAAAAGGACAGCAGAGTTGATTTATATGAATGCAGAGATGAAGCTGTTCTATCGCTGATGCCGATTGTTTCTAAGAAAAATCTATTGATTCATTTGTTGGATACGGAACAATTTCATTGTTTAAATGAAATGAAGCAAATATTAATCAGCTTTGCGAATAAGATGGACATACTAAATATGAATAATATTCCGATGAAGCATACGATTGAATTAATGAAAAATGAAAATCAAATACAAGCCAAAATCGTTGATTTTATAAAGAACGCCGATTTATATATGGATAATTTTGAGTATGTAAAACCGGAAGGTATTCTGTTGAAGGAAAAGGATGAAGGACGAGCAGAGGAAAAGGTGCTCGATTTTATGGATCAAATCAGATTAGTATCTACCTATAAGGGAGTGAGAGTCCCAAGTATGCTGTTTGATTCGACCGGAACTAAAAAAATAGCTGCGATTGCGAGTTATGTGATTGAGGCTTTGGAACAGGGGAGAGTCTTGATTATAGATGAGCTTGACAGCAGTATCCATTTCAAGCTTACAAGAGCGATCGTCGCAATGTTTAATAATGAGCTGAACAGTGATGCACAGATGATATTCACTGTACATGATATTAATTTAATGGATTGTAAGCGATTGTTCAGAAAGGAACAAATATGGTTCGTGCATAAAGATGAGGATGGTGTATTTGTTTATTCATTGGCACAATTTACGGCACAACAGGGGGTAAGAGATACGAGTGATATTATCGAGAAATATCGCAGGGGAGTATTGGGCGCTTTGCCTGATCCGGAGCTTATAGATTCATTGCTTTCAATTAAGGGAAGTAAGGAGAAGCAATCAGATGATGAATAAGCTTCCGTTTATGTTCGATAAGTATAAAATCTGTATCATATGTGAAGGAAATGAGGAATATGAGTATTTACATCGTTTGATTTCTCTAAGGGTATGGAACAGACAGTATGAAATAAAGCTTGTCAATGCCAATGGGAACGGAAATATTCCCGCACGTTATCAAGATCGATATCAAAATGGTTTTGATGATGCTGTGCTTATCTTTTGTGATACTGAAAAGAAGCCATATGAACAATATACAGATATAAAACGTAAAATCAATGAATTTCATGGTTTGAGGTATGCCCATGAAAAGGTTATTTTATTCGGTAATCCATGTACGATGCAAATTATTATCAAACACTGGTCTGACAGTCATTTAAGCACACCTTCAAAGCGTATGAATCAATCACTGCTGTATCAATGTACAGGAATTGAGAACTATAAGGGAAGGAAGGATCAGCTGAAGCAGATGATGAAGCTGATCAGTGCGGACAATTATACGTTAATGAAGGATCGGATCAGTAGGTTGAGTAGAGATGATACTGTTGTAGGGAGCAGTAATTTTATAAGGTTCATTGAATATTTTGAAAGTGACGACAGCAGTTGGATCGATGAATGGAATCAATGCTTGGAATAGGGCAGGATTCGGCACGGATATATTAAGCGAGCATATGAAATCGTTATAGGGCAAAAGCGGAAATGATTGCGCATACTGTCAATTTTTGATATAATAAGCCACAAGACAGGCTGGTGAAAACATGGCATTTGAAATAACGATCGACCAATTCGAAGGTCCGCTGGATTTAATGCTTCATTTGATCAAAGAGAATAAGCTGGACCTTTTTGATTTGAATATGGATATGCTGACCGATCAGTATTTGGCTTATCTGAATACAATGGAGGCCATGCACCTGGAGGTTGCCAGTGAATATTTAGCTGAATTGGCCGGCTTGATCGAATATAAGAGTAAAAAACTGCTGCCGCGTGAAAAAGTGGTAATCGAGGAAGAATATGAAGAGGATCAGCGTGATAAGCTGGTTAAACGCTTGTTGGAATATCAGCGCTTCAAAGAGGTTTCTTCTTTATTTCAGCAACAATATGAGGAACGACAGAAGCTGATGAGTAAACCGATGAGCTCAGAAAGCAGTCAATGGATCAATATTACTCATGAGGAGGACTTTAAAGGAAATCCTTATGATTTGGTGAAGGCAATGCATAAGGTTTTAAGGCGCATGGTACTGGCACAGCCTTATGAAACAAAGGTTACGGTTAAGGAAATGAGTGTTGATGAGCGAAAAGCGCAAATCGTAAAGCGACTAGAACACTGGACCGGTAAAATGGATTTTGCATCACTGTGCAGTGATTGTACAGATTTACATATGGTAATCGTTTCATTTTTGGCAATATTGGATATGATACGCTTTAAAATGATTACGTTTATTATTGATGAGGATGAAATGATTTGGATCGTTAAAGGAGAGGTGGAGTATGCCTGAACAGATAAAAGCTGTCTTAGAGGGGCTGTTGTTTTTGGTCGGTGATGAAGGCTTAAGCAGTGCACAGCTTGCGACAGTGCTTGAACATGAGGAAGCGGAGATTGAAGCATGGCTTGATGAACTGATGAAGGATTATCTTGATGATGAATCAAGAGGTATTGAAATCGTTCATTTCGGCGGACTTTATAAGTTTGTATCCAAGCAGGCAGTACATGAATATGCTGAAAAGCTGTTTGCGTCGGTTAAAATGGCAACCTTGTCTCAGGCTGCTTTAGAGACTTTGGCAATCATAGCGTATAAACAGCCGATTACCCGTAATGAAATTGAGGAAATTCGCGGGGTTGGCTGTGATATGATGGTACGTAAGCTTTTGGCTCGTAATTTAATTAAGGAATGCGGTCGCAGTGATGCGGCAGGGAGACCGTTTTTGTATGAGGTAACACCGGAATTTATGGATTCCTTTCAGTTGGAAAGCTTAAAGGAGCTGCCGGAGCTGCCGGAAACAAACAATAATCTTGATACGGAGCTGTTTCAAGAGGACGAATAGGGCGTTTGATCGTATCTACATGGGCAGGTGTTATCCTGTCTTTTTTATGTCTTGATTTTGCGTTTTTATTGCATGAAAAAAGATAACCTCATATGGCTATCTTTAAAATTTGAATTTAATAATAATCTTTACATCTAAATGAAGTGACTGCATACCAATGACCGTTGTATTCTACTACACTAACCGCCATAGCGGTAAACATTGTGCGTTCAAGCATAGAACCGTTATGATTTGGACTCGCTTTCCATGCTTGAAAGAAATCAAAACCTGCACCGCCATGGCCGATATTTTCACTAAATTCATAACTTGCATCATGTTTATACTCTTTCACTAATTCCATTGCTCTGCGGTCCGCCTCGGCCTGTGCTTCTGCGGTATGCGGATAAGGCTCTAAACCATTCTGTTTTCTCCAAGCATTGATTTGAGAAAAATAAGTATTTGATATGTCAGTACGATAATGTGGCTTTTCTTGTGATGTATTTCCACCGCTTGCGCTGTTACCTTTATTGGACTGAATTCCTCCCTCATTACCTTGGTTATTACTGGTTGGGGTATTGATCGGTGTGTTAGGCTTTTTCTGCTTTTCTTTTACAGTAACCTTGTAAGAGTGTTCCGCTTTATTGCCGTTCACATCATAAGCGATAATCTTAACTGTGTATTTGCCTGCTTTATCGGTTTTTACATCGCTTGTGATGATGTAACCATTCTTCGTGATATTATTGTCATTGCTTTTCTTGATATCACCGTCGATCGGGTCTTTTACTGATTCAATATTACTTGCGGGGTCAAATTTATCACCCTCAGTGATTTCAACTGTTTCTTTCTTTAATTTAATTTCAGGATTTTTCGTATCCTTGACTTCTGCTTGTTCGTTAAATTCTTGGCAAGTGTCATCTAAACAAACCGTAAATACAATATCAATCAGTCCGACTTTTTTAGTATCAAGCTCTTTGACAGTGATTTTATTGCCGTTTGTGACAGTCATTTTTTTCCAGTCAATGCCGGTTTCATCTGAACCGTACTCAATCACATTGTCATTCAATTTAAAATCGATCTTGACCTTATTCAACTGTGTTGTCACTAAAAAGATAATGACAATTAAGATAAGAATAACTCCGATGATACCGCACTGTACTTTCCGTTGCCTTAATAATGCCTTCATATTCATAATCATACTCCCTCTATATTTTCTCCTATATAATACACTATATCGGAAGAAAAAGGGAAGTATGAATCAAATCATTTGATACAAAAATCTAATTTAGTGTAAGAATAAACGCTTGACTTTGAGTACACTCCAAATGTTAAAATGGAACTGTCAAAAGCTGCAAAGATATACAAACACGAGGAGGAATTGACTTGATACATGAAATTCAACAAAGCTATGAGGGAGAGCGTGCACTGTTTCAGGCACAGAATCTGAAGCTTTCCTACTGTCGCTTTCATGACGGAGAATCACCGTTAAAGGAAAGCAACCATATACAACTGTCCCATTGCTTATTTCAATGGAAATATCCGCTTTGGTACAGCAAGAATATCGTTATGAACAGCTGTTCTTTATTTGAAGAAGCGCGATCCGGTATTTGGTACACAAGCAATATCAAGATTGAGAATTCAACGATACAGGCACCGAAAACCTTTCGCCGCAGTCAACAAATCGAATTGGTGAATTGCGAACTGCTTCACGCACAGGAAACACTGTGGAACTGTCAGGATATCAGTTTAAGGCATGTGAGTGCCAACGGTGATTATTTCGGGATGAACAGTGAAAATATCACGGCTGAACATTTCACCTTAAACGGAAACTACGCATTTGACGGTGCTCGCAATCTAACGATTAAAAATGCTCGCTTATTATCCAAGGATGCTTTTTGGAACTGTAAAAATGTAACTGTCAGTGATTCGGAAATCTATGGAGAATATTTAGGATGGAACAGTGAGAATATCACCTTTGAAAATTGTACGATTCAAAGCCTTCAGGGACTGTGCTATATGAAAAATGTCAAGCTGATTCATTGTCGCTTGATTGATACGACCTTGGCATTTGAATATTCCGATGTGAATGCGATCATTGACGGTTCTGTTGAAAGTGTTAAAAATCCAAGCAGTGCTTATATACAGGTCGCAAGGATCAATGAGCTGATATTAGATGATATTGACATTAATAGGGAACAAATAAAGATTATAACGGAGGACGAATATGATAAAACAACAGCTTGATTTAGTCATTGATCGTAAAAACAGTAATTCAATGAAATGGCATGTAAAGGAAGAGGAGCTGCCCATGTGGGTGGCTGATATGGATTTTCGCTGTTGTGATGCGATTATCGAGACACTGAAAAACAGAGTGGAACACGGAATTTTCGGCTACAGCGACAGTGATGAGGAATGGGCGGAAAGCATTTGTGACTGGTGGCGCGAGAGACATCACTTTAGAGCGCAAAAGGATTGGCTGTTATTCAGTAGCGGTGTCATTTCGATTATTTCAAGTGCGATACGCAAGCTTACGACAAGCGGTGATCGCATACTCACAATGACTCCCGTTTATCATATTTTCTTTCATTCGATTGAAAATAACGGTCGTTTTGTCGTTGAAAATGAACTGATTTATGAGAATCACCAATATCAAATTGATTTTGAAGGCTTGGAAAAGCAGCTTGCCGATACACGTACAACGATGCTGATCCTATGTAACCCACATAATCCGATCGGCAGAATATGGAAGCGAGATGAGTTGGAGCGAATCGCAGCGCTTTGTGAAAAGCATCATGTGATTGTGATCTCTGATGAAATTCACTGTGATTTGACGGAAACAGACTGTGAATATATTCCGTTTGCGAGTGTTTCCAAACAAAGCGCCGATATCAGTATTACATGTGTCGCACCGACAAAAAGCTTCAATATTGCCGGAATTCATTCAGCGGCAGCAATCGTTCCCAATCCGTATTTACGAAACAGATTAGCGCAGGCACTCAATGATGATGAGGTAGCCGAACCAAATGTATTTGCGATGCCGGCGGCGATTGCGGCATTTCGTCACGGAGCGCCTTGGCTGGATGCGGTAAGGGAATATATCAGTCAAAATCGTAAAGAGGTGACAGAAGCATTAAAAGATGAAACAGATATCGTTGTCGTGGCGCAAGAGGCAACCTATTTACTGTGGTTGGATTGTTCGGGGCTATGTGCGGATACAAGGGAGCTTTGTGCTTTTTTGCGCAAGCATACCGGTTTGATTTTATCCGACGGTGCACAGTTTCGAGGCAACGGAAAGAAGTTTCTGCGTATGAATATCGCGTGTCAAACCTCTACGCTGCTTGACGGCATTCAGCGCTTGCAGCGAGGATTACAGCTGTATCGAAATCGTTAAATGAAAAAAAGCTTGTGTTCGATTCATCGAATCACAGGCTTTTTCTATGCATTCATCAGCTTCCCATATCCTTTTTTCCTTATCCACAGATAACATATCGCATGAATACAGGCGGTTAAAAGCCATGAAATCGGATAGGAGATATAGAGCGAAAATGTCGTATGATACATTTGAAAAATCGTAAATATCCAAAGAACACGGAACAGACAGGCACCGCTTAATGACACAAGCATCGGTGTAATCGAATAACCAAGGCCGCGCAAGCTGCCGACAAAGACATCCATGATCCCGCATAATAAATACATCGTGCTGATAATGCTTAAGCGTACAAGGCCGAATTCAATGACCTTTTCACTTGTCGTATAGAGTGATAACAGCGAATGTCCCAACAGGTAAGTACCGACTCCCAGTACAAGTCCGATGATCGATACGATAAATAAGCACTGCAGAAGGATTTTATCAATGCGCTCTCGTTTTTTCGCTCCGACATTTTGTGAGGTGAAGCTCAATGCTGTTTGATAGATTGCATTCATTGCCGTATAGACAAAGCCTTCAAGATTACCGGCAGCGGTATTTCCTGCCATAACGATGGCACCGAAGGAATTGATCGAGGATTGAATCAGCACATTTGAGATGGAAAAAATCGTTCCTTGAAGTCCGGCAGGCAGTCCGATTTTCAGCATCAGTATCAGCTTTTCCTTATCAATATGCAGCTTTTTAAAATCCAGATGCAAAGCACCTTCATTTTGATGCAGACTTAAAATAATAAAGAAGGCGGAAATAGATTCCGATAAAATCGTTGCGATCGCAACTCCGGCTACTCCCATATCAAAAACGATCACTAAAATCAAATTAAAGATCACATTGACGATTCCCGAAATCGTTAAAAAATAAAGCGGACGCTTCGTATCACCGATGGAGCGCAAGATTGCCGCACCGAAATTATAGATCATCAAGGCCGGCATACCGACAAAATAAATCTGCATATACTGTACCGATAAATCAATGACATTATCAGGGGTACTCATCATTTCCAACAGCGGTCTTGCGGCAAATAAGCCGACGAAAACCATAAGCACACCGGAAACAAATGCGGCTGTCATCGCCGTATGTACGCTTTTTTCAATGTTGTCATAGTCCTGTGCACCGTAGTAGCGTCCTACCAAAACATTCGCACCGACAGATACACCGATAAATAAATTGATCAACAGGTTGATCAAGGAGCTTGTAGAGCCTACGGCCGCAAGCGAATGCTCACCGCTGAAGCGTCCGACGACAACGATATCGGCAGCGTTGAATAACAGCTGCAGGATACCGGACAGCACAAGCGGAATCGCAAACAGAATGATTTTATTAAACAGCGGCCCTTCACACATATTCATCTCATAGGAGCGTCGTTTCAGCCCTCTTGTTCTCATACGATCATATCCCTTCATAATGAATTTTATTATAGGCACTTTAGGGTTATTTTTCAAGTCCTTGACCGCAGTTAATTGCGATATTAAGTAATCAAAGTAATAAATCATATAAGCTGTCTTTCTTTCAATCATAATCTAAGGAAATCAATGCGTTTGTTTTGTGTTATCAGATGACGATTGAGACAGGACTTTTTAATATCATTCTTGTTTGGACTCTGATGAATAAGTACGCTATCGATCATTCATAAAGCGCTTATATTAAAATACGGATAATTACGCCTTTACTTTTATAATATTTTAGCGTACAATTTTACAACGAGGTGAAGTATGAGAAAATCTTTAAACTTATTGGAAGGAGCGATTTTGCCTGCATTGAGTGCATTGGCACTGCCGATCATGGCAACAAGCTTAATCCAAATGGCATATAATTTAACCGATATGATATGGATCGGTCGCTTGGGAAGCGGTGCGGTTGCCTCGGTAGGGGCTGCCGGGATGTTTATGTGGCTGTCTAACGGTTTAGCTACCTTGGCTAAAATGGGCGGTCAAATCAAAGTAGCACAGGCACTCGGTGCTTCCAAAATCGAGGATGCGCGTGCTTATGCGAATTCGTCCTTTCAGTTGGCTGCGCTGTTTGCGCTGTGCTTCGGCCTTATCTCATTATTGTTCGCAAAGGCGATGATCGGCTTTTTTCAATTAAATACGGAAGCAGTTATCTTAGATGCACAGGCTTATTTGTTTATTACCGGCGGACTTGTCATCTTTAACTTTCTCAATCAGATTTACACCGGTACACTGACCGCAATGGGAAACAGTAAAACCTCATTTGTTGTTACGACGATCGGACTGCTCATCAATATCGTATTAGACCCGTTACTCATTTTCGGCGGATTGGGACTTCCGGCTCTTGGTGTTACGGGAGCGGCGCTTGCGACAGTGATTGCGCAGGCTGTTGTAACACTGTCGTTTTATATTGTGGTACATAAGGACGATGTGCTGTTTCATCATCTGCAGTTTCTGAAGCGCCCCTCTAAAAAGCATACGAAGGAGATTTTTATGATCGGCTTGCCGTCTGCCGTTCAAAGCATGATTTTTTCCTCTATCTCCATGGTGATCGCGCGCTTGATTGCCGGATGGGGAGACGGTGCGGTCGCTGTTCAAAAGGTAGGAAGTCAGATCGAATCCATTTCGTGGATGACCTCAGAGGGCTATGCGTTGGCCTTAAACAGCTTTGTGGCACAGAATTTCGGTGCCCGTAACGGCGAGCGAATCAAAAAGGGCTATCGATTATCGATGATATTGATGTTAGTATGGGGACTGTTTTGCAGTGCGCTGCTGATCTTTGCGCCTGAGCTTATCTTTCGTATCTTTATTCAAGAAAGCGATGTTTTACCGCTCGGTGTTGACTATCTGCGCATTCTCGGTGTTTCTCAATTATTTATGTGCATTGAAATCACGACCGAGGGTGCCTTCTGCGGCTTAGGCAAAACCCTTCCGCCAAGCATCGTATCGATTACCTTGACCGCAGCCCGAATCCCTTTGGCGATCTGTTTAAGTGAATTTTTAGGGCTGAACGGAATTTGGTGGTCGATTACGATCAGCTCGATATGTAAGGGGATTGTGCTTTGTTCATGGTTTATGTGGTATCAGCGTAAAGCGCTGTGTTCCATGCTGAAGCAGGATTCAAAAGCCCCGGCCGAGGCTTAGCTGCAATAATATTATGAAACTAAAAAAATGACGGTGTAACCCATCGTCTTTTTTATGCTTTCTCATATTTCAAGTATAGATTCCTTTTTTATGTGCATACTACGAGTAGATACAAAGGAGGAATACCAATGAAGGTATGGAAAAAGGCTGCATCGCTTTCCTTAGTCTTGCTGCTTGCCATGATGAGCGGCTGCGGCAGCGATAAAAAGGATGACAGCACAAGCAACAACGCAAATGCGACAGATACAAATAAGCCGCAAAACAATGCAGGTGAAAAAGCCACTGAAACGATGAACAACATGGTTTCTTATTTAAAGGAAAAAGGCATGGAGCTCAGCGATATGGCAGATATCGATCAAATGGATTTTGCCGCCCATGAAGGAAAACGCTTTTCCTATAAAGGCAGTCCGATGTACCTTTATCGCTTAAAATCCAATGATGAAAGCATGAAGGCATTGCTTGATTCCGCTAAGAATACCGGTAATGTAAAGGTCAATATTGACGGCAAGGAGCGTAATTATAAGGCTTCAGTCAACGGTGATTATTTGCTTGTGTATGAAAACGGTGATACGATACAGGATTTCATTGAAATATTCGGCACTTATTCCGCCAATTCACCGGCAGCACCGAATACGGAAGGCGTAACTGCACCGGGAACCGATCATCCGGGTGTCAAGGATGAAGGAAAATCCACAAATCCCGATGGAAGTCCCTCTAATAAAAACGGTGTGATTACCGAAACCGAGGACTAAAAGCAGCTTATTCAAGCTGTTTTTTTTACAAGTTGTTTTAGACTTACATAAATAATGTTATAATATATGATATCGTATAGTCAACGGAAAGGAAAGGTAAATCAAGAAAGGATTTACCGCGGTTGAACTATATGACTTTTAAATTTTTAAAGCACAATCAGGAAAAAGAAGGCAAGCTGGCAAAGCTGTTATTGAATGCTGTGTGGGATGAAAATGTCGCAAATGCACGCAAGCTGATTCATCGAGGAGCCGATCCGAACTGGATTTATAACGGCTATCCGCTGCTGCTTCATGCGGTATTTACCCGTAATGAGGAAATGGTGATGATGCTGATCGAAGAGGGGGCTGTACAAACCTCTGAGGCCTTAGGCTTTGCGTTAGATCGCGGCATCGGAGAAATGGTATTCCCGTTAGCGTTTATGGGCATCGTTCCTAAGGCTGCGGCAGCACAGGAATATTTCGGTCCGTATCCCTCACGCTTTGCGCCGCTTGACATGAATTATCCGATTTTGCTTGGCTGAGTGAGGAGGAGCTTTTATGAATCGAACCGCGATGTGTATTCGCATGCTGCAGATGCTCAACAGCAGAGGTTCCATGAATAAACAGGATATCGCAGCGGAATTAAAGGTGAATATGCGCAATATTCCCGAATACCGCAAGGAGCTGGAGGCAGCCGGCTATCGCATTGAATGGTCACTGGGGAAGTACGGCGGCTATGTACTTCAGGACAGTGTGCTTCTTCCTGCCTTGGGCTTAAGCGATGAGGAAAAGGAAAGCTTGCGTGAATTGAGTGAATATCTGCGTTCCCATCATGATTTCTCTGATGCGGATACGATCATTCAAATCATCGATCGAATGCTTTCTAATACACAGCTGAATACCAAACAGACCGGCTTTTATTTGGACCATCATCATGCGAATATCTCCGAAAAGCTGCTTAAAAATATCGATCTGGTCCGAAGTGCTGTCAAAAAGCATAGCTGTGTAAAAATTGAATATCGTTCGATCAGTGAGCTTGAGCCCAAAACCTATATCATTCATCCCTACAGCTTGGTTCATTTCAAGGATTCCTATTACTGCATTGCTTATTCGCTCAGTGCGAAGGATTATCGAACCTTTAAATTCAGTGATGAACGAATGAAAAGCTGTACCTTATTAGACAGCACCTTTAGTCGTGATAAGCATTTCAATATCGAGGACCATATCGGAAAAGTCGGACTGATGAAGCAACAGGCAATAAAGATTGAATTCCTTGCCTATGAGGAAGCAGCCCTTTATATGGCAGAGCGCCAAATCGGCTTAGAACCCCATTTTACATGGATCGATCATACAACTGTGCATTATGAAACGACCTTTGAGGGAAAAAAAGAGGCACTGTCCTTTCTGTTGTCACTGGGCGCGAAAGTAAAACTGCTTAAGCCGACGGAATTGAAGGAGGAGTACACTCGGGAAATTATGAAAATGATGGAAATTAATAAGAACCGTTAGGCAGTGTTGAATCGTGTTTTTTAAGTATTCTTAAAATATTCGTCAATGACACGCAAAGCAGTTGATTAAAAGGAGCCTAACAGCTCATGGTTCAATTCATTTAATAATTCATTCGTATCCATTAAATTATAATGATTCGATAAAGCAAATATGATGATTGCATCTCTTTGTTTTTTGGCATACAGCATGGAATGATTCGCAATCGTCAGCATACGATTTGTTTCCTCTAAATCCAATTTCATCGCAAAGGCCAACTGCAGTATTTTATCTCGTCCTGCCTGCTTCACACCTTGAAATATTTGATAAGCATAAGTACGAGGAATTTGACTTGCTTCAATAACTGCCGCCTTATCTAATTGATTATCAACTAACAGTTGATGGATATAGTCACAAAATGAGATATCCTGTATTTGTTTGATGATTTGTTCTTTTTCTGTTTCATTTGCGGATTTTAAAATCGCTTCTAAATTTTTTGTTTTCATTTCTATCACCTGTATTATATGATATAATATTTACCTGAATAAAACAAGGGAAAGGTGATTGTATGCGCAAGGAGCTGTATGAAAGAGTGCTCACATTATATGAACAGCCGCAAAAATCAATTTATTTGGTTCGTCATAAGATATCAAATAAGCTGTATGCGATGAAGTATTTACAATCGGATACGGATTTATCGATGTATGAGCAGCTGCAGAAGCATCCCCATCATCATATGGCCAATATTATTGAATGCGATCGAGATGAGGAGCATTGTTATATCATTGAGGAATATATCAACGGAACGACCTTAGAATATGAAATGAGCACCAATCAGCTTTCTTATCTGCAGAAGCAACAGATCATGCTTGAATTATTTGAGGTATTGGAGCATTTACATACATTACAGCCGCCGATTATTCATCGCGATATAAAGCCGGCCAATATCATGCTTGAAAATCAACGGGTAAAGCTGATTGATTTTGATATAGCGCGCAATGTCATTCCCGAAAAAAATAAGGATACGCAAATAATGGGCAGTGTCGGTTATGCACCGCCCGAACAATTCGGTTTTGCGCAAACAGATCAGCGCAGCGATGTATATGCGCTCGGAATGCTGATCAGGGAACTGTTTACGGAGAAAAAGGGGCAGTTTCTGTATCGAATGATCATTGAAAGCTGTCTACAAATGGATCCACAGAAAAGATTTGCGAGCGTGAGTCACCTGAGAAAGGAATTTATTCGCTGTTCTCGCGGAAAACGCGTTCATCGATTGACATGGAAACAGCGTTTACAGAATTATCAAATTATCGGACTGCGCAATGATTCGGCATGGGTAAAGCTGTTTGTGGTGCTGTTTATGATAGCTGCCGTATGGGTAGCAATAGAGTCAACGACCAAAGAAAATGATCCCTATGAAAATGCCATATCGCGTCTTTTGATGGAGTTTGCGACATTTATCGTCTTTATGATGTTTTTATGGATACCGAGCAATTCCTTTCATTTATCGGAATCAATGTCGCTGTGTCGTTCACCGTATCGAATCATTCGTATTTTCGGCTATTGCTTATTATGGTTTGTCATTGCCTGTATTATTATGTTAGCGACAGTTATGTTTTCCGGAATATTAGAACATTTCTTGTGATCATGAGGATGTCTTAGGACATCTTTTTTATTCGTTATGTAAAAATACAGCGAAGTATGCCGTGGGCATACCACAGGAAAATGTAAATCATTATAATTAAAGCTGTAATCAGAGGAGGGATGCAAAGAGGGGCGATTGTAAGCTTGAATCCTTACCCCAACGTACTCTTATCGTAATCGTTAGCTTAATCCTGTACTGTGGAAACGGCAAAAAGGCGGGTGAATCCTCCCATGCAGCTTATGTGCTTTTGCCTAAATCGGATTCAAGTGAGGGCTTTGCATAATGAATGTGCCTAATACCTTGACGCATTCATTATCAGATATATCGTTTTTTATCATTTTTCGATATATCCAATCAAGGTATCAAAGAAAGAAGGGAAGATACGGCATAAATGAAAAAGTTAGGTCGTGCCGCTTTGGCGGCAATGATGCTGTTTAGCGTTGCTGCGTGTGCCTCAGAGGGCAGCGAGGGCGATAAACAAAGTGAAAAAAAGGAAGAGGAAAAGAAAGAAGTATATGCAATGAAAGAGACGGTGCATTTAAAGGAGAGAGATGTAACCGTCAACAAAGTTACTGCATCATTTATGAGCCGATATGTTCAGTTGAAGCGGCAAAGGTGCAGTTAAAGATTTAAGCTTTTATAGGGAAATGTTATACGTTATGAAAATTAAAAAATCATCAGTGGTTATCATTGATGATTTTTTATATGAAGCAATGCTTTATTTGAATCATTGCTTATGATACAAGCTTAAGGCAAGGGAAACAGCGATTATGGCATAAAAAAACTCTCAATCAGAGAGTTATCTTTAAATGGTAGCGTGTACGGGACTCGAACCCGTGATGCAGCCTTGAGAGGGCTGTGGCTTAACCGCTTGCCGAACACGCCGTTTTTTTTTTGATTGCGTGTCTATTATACTTTAAATGAAAACAGATTTCAAGTAAAAAATGAATGAAAATGAAGGCACTTTAAAAAACAGCGAGGCAAAGCAGTTGAAATCACAGAATTATCCGATATAATAACTCTGTAATTATGATATAATGAGGAAAAGGTGGTAATGTTATGAAGGGTAAACTAATGAAGCTGTTGGCAATGGGCTGTTTATTAACTGCCTGTGCCGGCACAGATACGGCAAAACAAGCCGAATATCAGCGAATCGATGCACAAAAGGCCAAGGAGATGATGCAGGATTCCTCGGTAATCGTACTCGATGTTCGAACGCAAGAGGAATACGCACAGGGTCATATTCCGAATGCTGAGCTGTTGCCTTTGGATCAAATCGAAAAGATATCCGAGGTGGCAGAGAAAAATGAAACGATTTTGGTATATTGTCGAAGCGGGAATCGAAGCGCTCAGGCTGCGCAGTATTTGATCGAATCAGGATATGAAAATGTATATGATTTCGGCGGCATTCTTTCTTGGCCGTATGAAATCGAATAAAAAAGGAGCAGGGAATTTTATAATCCCTGTTCCATTATTTTTTGTGTGATCTCTTGTTCATATAAATGCGTATCACTGTCAACCTCTTTGACGATATTGAATATATGGTCTCCGATACGCTCTAACGTACCAAGGATATCCACATAGACACCGGCTGCGACCGAGGAAGTACATTCATTCGCTGCCATGCGTTTAAAGTGACGCTGACGAGCTTTTTCCTCAACAAGGTCAAGATAGTTTTCCTTATCCAACAATTCCTTCAGGGCAGCCTCGCTGTGCTCCATAAAGTAGGATAGGGCAAGCTTATTCATCTCCAACACGGTTTCATACATTTCATTGACATCACTAATCGCATGCTTAGAGAATAATCCTTTATCATCATAAGCAAGCTCATAGAATTCATTCAGATTCATCGTCAAGTCGCCGACACGCTCAATGTTTTTAATGACCTGCAGCGTAGCGATAAAATCATCGGTATCCGTGTCACTCAGCTGTTCATGGGCAATCTGCATCAAATAGCCGGTGATTTTAGAATCTAATGAATTGATCGCATCCTCATATTGACGTGAAACATCACGATATTTACCGGACTGCTTCATAAAATATTCGCGGCTCGCTTCAATACAATCGGCGGCCAGCTCACCCATTTTAAAGGTAACCTGTTTCGATACCCCCAAGGCACCTGACGGTAACGATTCCGCCAGTTTAGGGTCGAGTGCTTCAATATCAACATCGATTTTTTCTTCTTCACCGGGCAGAATTCGCTTAACGAATTTCACAAGTGATTTAATAAACGGATAGGTAAGAAGCGATACGACAAGCGCACGTATAATCGTCGCTATCGCAATCTGCATCATCGGAGAAATATTGTATTCCGTTGCCAGATATTCGATGAATTGTGAATACGGCCCGAGCAGTAGCATAAATAATATCGTACCCAATACATTGAATATGACATTGATTGCGGCAGAACGTCTTGCCGAAATGCTTCCGCCGATACTGGCAATTACCGCGGTAATCGTAGTACCGATATTGGAACCGAACACAAGCGGCAGGGCAGCGGTCAAGCTTAACGCGCCTGCATCATAGATTTTCTGCACGATACCGATCATAGCACTGGATGACTGTACTACGGCCGTCATTACCGTACCGGTAAACATACCGATGATCGGCTGATTGGCCATCGTGGTCGCTAAGGATGCAAATGCTTCCGTCTGACCGAGTGTCGATAATTCATCACCCATTAAGCGCAGACCGAAAAACAGCATTCCAAATCCCAATAAAATCTGTCCTGCGTAGGTTGCTTTTTTGCGCTTCGCAAATAAAAATACAAGCACACCGAGAAAAACAAAGTACAGGGCAAGCTCCTCAACCTTTAAGCCGATCAGAAACGATGTTACCGTCGTACCGATATTCGCTCCGATAATAATGCCGACGGATTGTTCCAACGTCATTAAGCCGGCTCGCACAAAGCTGATCGCTATCGCACTGGTTGCGGATGATGATTGGATAAATACCGTAATCACCGCACCGACTAAAATGCCCTTCCACGGTTTGCTCGTATAACGATCGATGTAATCACGCAGCTTACTTCCGGCAATGCTTTTTAAGCCATCGCCCATAAACTGAATACCGAATAGAAAGAGTGCCAATCCGCCGATAATAAAGTCCCAGCGTATTGCCAGCTCCGCAGCTGTTGCTGTTGCAGTTAAAAACATGTCATGTCCTCCTAAAAGAAACATCTTTATTTTATCAGAAAATATCGAAGCTGTATATTAAATTTCATCGTAATTTTATAAAATTGATACTTTATGATTATTTTTTCCGTAAAGAAGCATCCTATGAAGGAAAAAAGCGTTGTTTCGGCAGTGGGCAAAGTGATCGATCTATGATAAAATAAAGATATGATAAACTGATACATAAAAAATATAAAAACAGGAGAAAACTATGGAGCTATTAATCATAAATCATACGCAGGAAGAACAATGGATGAAATACGAACAGGACTTTATTCACGTAATGAAGCAATGTGAAAAGACTTTAGACATCACAAAGGAATACAGCGTATCACTGATTTTTACCGATGCGAAGGAAATTCATGAAATCAATCGCAGCTATCGCAATATTGATCGTCCTACCGATGTCATCAGCTTTGCGATGATGGACAGTGAGAATGATTATGAAATGCCTGAAGGAGAAAATGAACTCGGTGATATCTTTATCAGTATTGATGCGGTAAGGGAACAGGCGGAAAGCTTTGGACACAGTGTTCAGCGTGAGGTATGTTTTTTATTTACCCACGGTCTGCTTCATCTGTTAGGCTATGATCATATGAATGATGAGGATGAAAAAGTAATGTTTCAGATACAGGATGTGATAATTGATGAAATCGTTCCTAAAAAGAAGTGCAGCTAAATTCAAATATTCATTTGAAGGGCTGTTTCACGGCTTATATCATGATAAAAGCATTCGGCTTCAAGGCTTGATCGCTCTTGTTGTAATAGCGGCGTGTCTTACGTTATCATTGAAGTTGTATGAATGGATACTTGTACTGGCAATGATTCTGCTTGTATTGGCAGCGGAATTCATCAACAGTACGATAGAAGCACTGTGTGATAAGCTGTATCCCGATTATCATGCAGAAGCAAAAAAAATCAAGGATTATGCGGCTGCGGCAGTGCTGTTGATCAGTCTGCTTGCGGCAATTGTCGGTATTGCGGTGATCGGAGGGAAGTTGTTTTGAAAACAAAGCTGTTGGCTCAGGCATGGCAGGCCTTAGAAAATGCCTATGCACCGTATTCAAGCTTTCGTGTCGGTGCCTGTGTGATTTGTCATGACGGTACGTGTTATTTGGGTGCCAATGTTGAAAATGCCTCTTACGGCTTAACGAGCTGTGCCGAGCGCAATGCACTGTTCAGCGCCTACAGCGACGGGAAGCGCAGCAAGGATATCGCGGCTCTTGCGATCGTGAGTGAGGCAGAGCGTCTTTCCTTTCCCTGCGGTGCATGCCGTCAGGTAATCAGCGAGCTGATGGAGCGCGATACGCCGATCTATTTGGCGAATCATCATGAGGAAGCGGTATATACGCTGCAGGAACTTATGCCGTATGCGTTTGACAAGGAGGATTTATTTCATGTTTAAATCGGGTTTTATATCAATTATCGGTCGACCGAATGCGGGAAAGAGCACGCTGTTGAATGCGCTGTTAAATGAAAAGCTGGCAATTACATCACCAAAACCGCAGACAACACGTGATAATATTATGGGGATTTTGAACTTACCGGATGCACAGCTTGTTTTTATCGATACACCGGGCATTCATAAGCCGCATCATCGCTTGGGCAAGCATTTGAACCGCAATGCGTATCAGGCAATCACCGAATCGGATATCAATCTTGTGATCGTTGATGCCACACAGGCATTCGGCAGCGGTGATGAATTTTTATTGTCACGAATTGCGAACAGTGAGGTACCGGCCTTTTTGATCGTAAATAAAATCGATCTGTTGAGCAAGGAACAGCTGCTTCAGGTATTAAATGAATGGCAGACACGCTATTCCTTTGCCGAGATCATTCCGATTTCCGCGTTGGAAAAGGATAATATACAAGAATTGCTTGAACTGTGTAAAAGCTATCTGCAAGAGGGTGTACAGTATTTTCCCGAGGATATGAAAAGCGATCACGATGCTTATTTTCAAATCAGTGAAATCATCAGAGAAAAGGTGCTGTATAAAACCGAGGAAGAAATCCCGCATTCCGTTGCCGTTGTTTTGGAGCATGTGGAGGAGAATGAAACGCAGCTGTTTGTTCAAGCGATGATCGTGGTAGAGCGAAGCTCGCAAAAGGGGATTTTGATCGGTAAGCAGGCAAGCATGATTCGCGCAATCCGAATGGCGGCGCAAAAGGAATTAAAGCAGCGCTTTCAAAAAAATGTCACATTGGAGCTGTTTGTCAGAGTGGAAAGCAACTGGCGCAATCGCAGCAGTAAGCTGACACAGCTGGGCTACGGCGATAATGAATAAGACGATCAACGGCATTGTCCTCTCAATTTCCGATTATCGCGAATATGATGCCATCGTAAAGATATTGGGAGATGACGACTGCAGATATTCACTCAGCGCAAGAGGCATTCGTAAAATGTCAAGCAAGAATATCGGCAGTGTTCAGCCGTTTCAATATGCCCGTTTTTTCATTGACTACAATGAACAGCGTTCGATGCACTCTTTAAAGACAGCCGACACTCTGGAAAGCTTTCGCAGACTGAGAGCGGATTTAGAGAAGCAGACGATTGCGGCAGTGCTCTGTGAATGTATGGAAAAAATCGAATTACAGGCGGGAAGCAGTCAGTTTTTTCTGAATATTTTAAAAGAACTGGAGCGAAGCAATCAGCCTTATTTGATTGCCGCATTGTTTTTCGCTCATATGAACAGGGAATTGGGAATTGAACCGTTCGTTGACGGATGTGCAGGTTGCGGCAGAGCGAATCAGCTTTGTGCGATATCGCTTTCACAGGGAGGCTTTGTCTGTCAAGGCTGTTATCACGCGAATGATAAGCTTTATGAGAAAGAGGAATTAAAATCTTTTCGTATCTTATGTAAAGCACAGCTTGCGCATATTGAATTATTGGAGAGTATTCAAGCATGGAGCTATGAGCATTTCTTAATGGTTTATCGCTTTTTTGCCGAATACAGCGGTATCTCAATTCGCAGTATCCGCTTTTTGACACATATAGCGGCAATGGATGAGGAACAGGGATGAAATAAACGCTTGATTAAGAGGAAGCATAGCGATATTAATACTTCTACGGAGTTATCGGATGAATCACATTCTTCTGTGTAAGCAGGATAGGGATACCGGTTGAAAAAATGTTGTTTTCTACACACAGTTGATTCCTTTGATAATTTTCTTTTATAATTATATCAATCCGTTTATAAAAAGTTGATATTTTATAATGCAGGTAACTGCAGTTCGCTGTTTCGGTATTTTTACCGGGATGAAGCAGCGTTTTTTTATGCTTTTCAAGTGAAAAAAATCAATTTTAGCATTGACATTGCGCCTTAAAAAGTGTATATATTATAGTGTATTATTATATCTAAAAATAGATGATATTGATAGTGTTTTAAAAAAGAAGATGAGCTTCACCGATCGGTGAGATTTTTTTTGAAAGGGGTCTGTAAGCAGATATGCAGGAAACAAAATTTGAAGCAGTAGTTGCTCATGTAAAAAACTCCGGCTTTGTGTATCAAGGCAGTGAAATTTACGGAGGCTTATCAAATACATGGGATTTCGGTCCGTTAGGCGTAGAGCTGAAGGAAAATATCAAAAAGGCTTGGTGGCGTAAGTTTATTCAGGAGAGTCCGCAGAATGTCGGTATTCAATCCGCAATCTTGATGAATCCGCAGGTATGGGTTGCCAGCGGTCATGTCGGCGGCTTCAGCGATCCGTTGATGGATTGTAAGCAGTGTCATACGCGTCATCGTGCCGATAAGCTGATTGAGGATGATTCCAAGGGTGAGGTAAATCCCGGCGGATGGACCAATGAACAGATGATGAATTATATCAAGGAGCATCATATCGCTTGTCCTGATTGCGGTGCTCATGATTTTACCGATATCAGACAGTTTAATCTGATGTTCAAAACATTTCAGGGGGTGCTTGAGGATGCGAAAAATACCATTTATCTGCGTCCTGAAACAGCACAGGGAATGTTTGTCAATTTTAAGAATGTTCAGCGAACGACACGCCGTAAGCTGCCGTTCGGTATCGGACAGATCGGAAAAAGCTTCCGTAATGAAATCACACCGGGAAATTTCATCTTCCGTACTCGTGAATTTGAACAGATGGAGCTTGAATTCTTCACTAAACCCGGTGAAGATTTGAAGTGGTATGAATATTATAAAGACTTTTGTATGCAGTTTCTGTTGAATCTTGGGATTCAAAAAGAACATTTGCGTATTCGTGAGCATTCGCAAGAGGAGCTGTCCCATTATTCAAAGGGCACCAGTGATATTGAATACGAATTCTCCTTCGGATGGGGCGAGCTGTGGGGCATTGCCGATCGTACCGATTACGATTTGACATGCCATCAAACGACTTCAAAACAGAATTTAGAATATTTCGATCAGGAAAGCGGAGAAAAATTCCTGCCGTATTGTATTGAACCGGCAGTCGGTGTCGAGCGCTTGATGCTTGCCTTCCTGTGTGATGCCTATGAGGAGGAGCAGTTGGAAAACGATACCCGTATCGTAATGCACCTGCATCCGTATTTGGCACCGGTAAAGGCATGTATCATGCCGTTGTCCAAAAAGCTGCAGGAAAGCGCAATGGATATTTTCACTAAACTGGCGGTTGTCGGCAACTGCGAATATGATGAAGCGGGAAGCATCGGCAAGCGTTATCGCCGTCAGGATGCCATCGGTACACCGTTTTGCGTTACCGTTGACTTTGAAACGGAAAATGACGGCTGTGTTACGGTACGTGAGCGTGATACGATGAAGCAGGAGCGAGTAAAAATTACGGATTTAGTATCATATATCGAAAATCGACTAAAACTATAACAGGGGTGATACTTTGGGCCGTCTGAGCGAACAGGAAATCAATGAAATCCGGGCAAAGGCAAATATCGTTGAGGTAATTTCTCACTATATTCCCTTAAGTCGAAAGGGCAGAAATTATACTGCCGTTTGTCCGTTTCATGACGATCATGATCCGTCGATGTCGATTTCCGAGGATAAGCAAATATTTAAATGCTTTGTCTGCGGAACCGGTGGTAATGTATTTACCTTTGTATCAAAATATGAACAGATCTCTTTTATTGAAGCGGTGTATAAGGTCGCTGAAATCGTCGGAATACCGATGGAGAAAGCGCTTGAACTGCCGCAGAAGCAGGTGGATCCGCAAAAGAGCAGGCTGTATCGAGCATGTGCTGATACGATTGAGTATACGCATTATCAACTGCATACCCCCGACGCACAAAGTGTTAAGAACTATTTGGCACAGCGAAGCATCGATGATACGCTGATTGACCATTTTGAATTGGGCTATAATCCGAATCAGGATGCGCTTTATCGCTTTCTGAATGCGAAAAAGCATGAGGATGAAAGCCTTTTGGGAGCCGGCGTGGTACGCATGAGCTCTCAGGGAATTACCGATGTATTTGCGAATCGCTTAATGATTCCGATTCATGATGAAAACGGCAATCCGGTCGGGTTTTCCGCCCGTCGTTTGGCGGACAGTGAGGAAGCAAAGTATATCAATACACAGGAAACCTTGATTTATCATAAGGGTGAATTGATATATAACTATCATCGGGCAAAAACAGAAGCACGAAAGGCTAAATGCGTTTATTTGGTTGAGGGCGCAATGGATGTGATTTCACTCGCAAAGGTCAATATCCTGCATGCGCTGGCTACCTTGGGTACTGCCTGTACTAATGAACAAATCCACCTTTTGGCAAAGCTCGGTGTGGATATCATCGTTTGTTATGACGGTGATACAGCCGGGAAAAATGCCACCTATAAGTTCGGAAAGGCGGCAAAGGGCAAGCTTTCCTTCACGATCGTTGATAATAAAACAGGCTTAGATCCTGATGAAATTATTGATGCTTATGGGAAAGAGGAGCTTCAAAAAACATTACATAAGACGATTTCTTGGGTAGATTTCTTATTTGATTATTTACTTACGAAATATGATTTAAACAATTATTCACAGAAAAAAAGCTATGCGATGGAATTAGCGGAAGAAATCGGACAGCTGAAGGATGATTTCGAGCAAGCCAATTATTATATACGCCTCAGAGAGCTTACCGGCTTTGATATGAGTGTTCAGGAACAAAAACCGATCAAGACTCAGAAAAAGCAGGAATATCAAAAGCGTACGTATTTGACTTATCCGAAATCCGGGGTTATGGCAGCTGCCTATGAGATATTATCGCAGATGCTTCATGCGCGAAGTGCCAGTAATTATTTTAAGGATAAGCTTGGCTTTATCAAGGATGATGACAGTAATACTTTGGCAATGTATATGATCAATCATTATCGCAATCATAAAACGATTGAGGTAGCCGATCTATTGAATGAAATCAAAGAGGAGTCGGTACGCAATCTATTGTTGTCGATCGCAGATTGGGAATTGGCTTGTGAGGAAGTCAATATGAGCGCAATGAATGAAGCCTTTATAAAAATGAAGGCATGTATATTAGATGATAAAATTGCATCCTTGATTCAGGAGGCTGCAGCAGTAAACGATCCGATTCAAAAGGCTAAAATCGCCGATGAGCGTAATGCCTTGATTCGTGAGCGCAATGATTTATTTTCAGAAAGGGAGGAGCAAGATACATGAAGCAGGTAAGCAGAAGTAAAAAGGAGGCTCTTATGCAGGAGTATAAGACACTTGATGAGATAAAAGAGGAATTGGCGGAATCTTATCATATTCATCATGTATTGTATCAAAGTGATGTTATGGATGCTTGTGAGCATTTGGATTTGGATGATAAGGAATTTGATGATTTGGTCGCATGGTTCGGGGCGAACGGAATCACGATCAAAAATGATGAGGACGATGACAATATCGATTTGAATGATGACGATGCTTTGGTACAGGATGATGATTTGAGCTATGTCGACGGTACCGACGATTTGGATCATATCGATGATTTGGACAATCTTGATACCTTGGCAAGTGATATCGAATCCTTGGAGCAGTCCTTTGCGAATTCCGCTCATACCAAAATCAATGATCCGGTTAAAATGTATCTGAAGGAAATCGGAAGAGTAGACTTGCTGGACCCGAAGGATGAGCCTGAAATTGCCCGTCGCATTCAAGAGGGCGATGAGGAAGCAAAGCGCAAGCTGATCGCTGCCAATCTGCGTTTGGTGGTTTCTATCGCTAAAAAATATGTAGGCCGCGGCATGCTGTTCTTGGATTTGATTCAAGAGGGAAATATGGGACTTGTAAAGGCAGTAGAGAAGTTTGATTATACAAAGGGCTTTAAATTTTCCACCTATGCCACATGGTGGATCAGACAGGCAATCACTCGTGCGATTGCCGATCAGGCTCGTACGATTCGTATTCCCGTACATATGGTGGAAACGATCAATAAGCTGACTCGTATTCAGCGTCAGCTGGTACAGGACTTGGGACGTGATCCTTCGGCAGAGGAAATTGCGGAGCGCATGGAGAATATTACTCCTGAAAAGGTTCGTGAAATTCAAAAAATCGCATTAGAACCGGTATCCTTAGAAACACCGATCGGTGAAGAAGACGATTCCCATCTCGGTGATTTCATTGAGGATAAGGAAGCATTATCTCCCGATGAATATGCGAATAATCAGTTGTTGAAGGATGAAATCAACAATGTGCTGCAGGGCTTGACAGAGCGCGAGGAAAAGGTATTGCGCCTGCGCTTCGGCTTGTATGACGGACGTACCCGCACCTTGGAAGAGGTCGGTAAGGAATTCAATGTCACAAGAGAGCGTATTCGTCAAATCGAAGCAAAAGCATTAAGAAAATTGAAGCATCCGACAAGATCCAAGCGATTAAAGGATTTTGTCGATAAACCGTAATGGCGCTGAGTAAGCGCCTTTTGGCGCTTTATGAGATGGTAGAAAAGGGGAGTGTTGCGGCGGATATCGGCTGTGATCATGCACAGTTATCCATCGCATTGGTTGAAAACGGAATTTGTCCTCATGTATATGCCTGTGATTTAAGAGAACAGCCTTTAGCAAGAGCGAAGGAAGCGATACAAGCGGCAGGTCTTTCAGATCGTATAACAGCGTGCTTACGCAACGGTATTGAAAATTTAGAGCGTGATGTATCTACAGTGATTATCGCAGGTATGGGCGTTGAAACAATTCTGACGATTCTATCCTCACAGCCTGAACAGCTTCAGGCAAATCGAAGGTTTATCATTCAAGCGAATCTGCATGTCGATAAGCTTCGTCATTGGATCAGTGAAAATCATTTTACGATTGAAAAAGAGGTACTGGTTGAGGAGGATCATTTTTATGAAATCGTTTGTTTCAGCTGTCGCTGTCATGATTCCTACAGCGAACAGGAGCAGTTATTCGGTGCTGTAATGCCTAAGGACGCGTTATTTGAGCGCTGTTGGCAGCAACGCCGTGATAAGCTTGAAGCGATTCTTAAACAGCTTCCGCCGCAGCATATCAAGCGGAATGAGTTGGAACAGCGTAAGGAAATGATTGAAAGACAGCTTTGCGATAAGTAAATTGTAGTTATCTTATAAATTATAAAACTGATACTAAAAAACGATAATCAAATTACGATTATCGTTTATTACTTATTATTCAGTTATCATATTTGTATGAAGGTTAAGTGCATCATCAATATTTCTTTTTCCGTATAAAATACGGATTATCGTTACTTGACGTATTATTAAGTCCGGGTTATAAAAAATAAGGTAATTATCTACAGGAACAATGCGTGTCCCTCGACTATACCACGGTTCTTTTTCATATCTTTTAAATCGCTCAGGCATTTCTTCGAGGGAGAGTATCATTTTTTCTATTCGGTATAATTGACCGACGGCATTTTTTTGTGATTGCAGTTCAAAGGCAATATACTCATATATGCTTCTAAGATCATCATCTGCCTGCTTTGTTAATTTAACAGCAAATTTCATAGATTGTAATCTTTGCGAATATCAGCAAATGCCTGACTTGCATCTTTTACACGGCCGGCTTTCATATCTGCATATCCTTTATCAAGCTCCGCATGAAATTCATCTTCAGTAAGTGTTGATACATCAACCGGCGTTGTCTTTGGTATTTTCACATCAAACGGGAGTCCTCGATGCATTATAATCTGTTTATAAAACATATTAATTGCATTTGATGCAGGGATTCCTAGTGCAGATAAGATATTTTCCGCTTGTTCCTTGATATCAGGTTCAATTCTTGCATAAAGGTTTGCTGATTTTGCCATAAGTTATACTCCTTTTATAATAGAATTTTTATTCCAGCTTTATTATATTGTGTTGTACGGACAAAAGCAATACATTATATTCAAATTTTAGCATTTAGAGCTGTTTTTCTATGTCATGGATGATATTTAATCATATTTTATGTGCTTTAAAAGACTCTTTAGGTAATGGTATAGTATAAGATACGGCTAATAGACTAGGGTGGTAAAATGGATGATTTTAAAATACTTATTATGGCACATCAAATAAGAAAGCAAACGATAATGCCTAAACTAATTATGATAAAGCACTTGATTCATACCTTTAAGCAGTCTAATTACTATGAATTCATTATTTATCATAGGAGCGCACATTTACAGATGAATTACTATTAAATCTGATTATTCAAATGGATTTGTTTCAAGCGGCAGACCTAACTATCACCACGCATTTATATTACATAAGATACATTATGCGAAGTAATATATAAACAATAGTTTTGTAAGCACCGCCGAAAACAAATAAAATAAGCAGCAGCCTTTTCCTTCAGCCACTGCTTAAACAGTATCATTATCTAATTGATACGCTCACACATTAATCATCTCTGCGCTGTGCAATTAAAACGATTCTGATAATCTGTACGATGGTAGACAATAACGCTGCTACATAAGTAAAGGCAGCGGCACGAAGCATTGATCGACAATCACTCACTTCGTCTTCCATCACATAACTCCCCTGCTGCAGCTGTACCAATGCACGTGAGCTTGCATTCAGCTCAAGCGGCAATGTAACAAGCTGAAACAGCGCAATAATAACCAGCATTCCGATTCCGATATAAAGTAAGAGCGGTGTAGCATACAGGAAAAACAAGCCGAGAAGCAATGTCAGCCAACCAAGCTTACTGGCAATCTGAGCTGCCGGCAATAAACGATTACGTACAGCGATAAAGCCATACTGCTCCTTATGCTGAATCGCATGTCCCACCTCATGAGCCGCTACGGCAAGTGAGGCAATAGAACAGTTATAATAGATATCCGGAGAAAGTCTCACCGCATGCTTTGTAGGATCGTAATGATCCGATAAAATACCGCCCTGTGCTACCTCAACCGTAACATCCTGCAATCCGTTCGCATCTAAGATACTTCGTGCAGCTTCAGCACCGCTGATATGATTTTCATTTTCAATTCGCTTATAGCGCTGATAAGCACCTTGAACACGCATCTGTGCCCAACATACGACCAAAGCCGCCAATAAATACAAATAAGTAGATTCCACTCTACAATCACCTCTTTCAGATATTGCCGTTATTATAACACAAATCAAATGAAAAACAACAAAAAAAAGACCGTATCAATCATAGATACGACCCTCTTTTTTGCTCTGCTTATTTTACAGCTTCTTTTAAAGCTTTTGCTGCTTTGAAAGCAGGAACTTTAGAAGCAGGAATCTGAATAGTTTCTTTTGTTGCAGGGTTGATGCCTTGACGAGCTGCACGCTCTTTCACTTCAAATTTACCGAAGCCGCTGATATCAACCTTATTACCCTTAGCTAATTCAGCAGTAACAGTCTCACAAACTGCTTCCACTGCAGCAGCAGCGTCTTTTTTAGTAACATTCAGTTTTTCTGCAACAATTTCAGATAATGCTTTTTTATTTAAAATTTCACTCATGGTTTATTACCTCCGACATGGTATATAATACCATTCATGACAGTATATTTCAATAGTTTTTGCGATTAATAAGTGAAATTTTTTTTATTTTTTGTATTACAGCACGATAGCGATGACATTTCCCTTGCCTTTATTTACCAATTTAGTCAAGATATCCTGTAAACGAACCCTTGCGGCCTCGGGAATCATAGAAAGCTTCGCATTCAGACCGTCACGAATCAGATCACTTAATTTACGGCCGAAGATGTCAGAATCCCAAATCGTTTCATTGTTGCTGCCATCCTCACGCAATAAATAATTGATCAGCTCCTCACTTTGCTCCTTGCTGCCGATAATCGGTTCAAAGGAGCTTTCGACATCCACCTTGATCATATGAATGCTCGGTGCGATCGCCTTCAGCTTAACCCCATAGCGACTTCCCTGCTTAATGATTTCCGGTTTGCTCAGCTCAATATCGGAAAGTGTGGCGCTCGCAAAGCCATAGCCTGTCTGCTTCACCATCTTTAATGCACCGGCAACCGCATCATATTCCTTTTTTGCCTGCGTGAAATCCTGCATCATTGAGATCAACTGTGCCTTATCCTTGATTTCAACACCGATGATTTCCTTCAAGATTTCATTGAATAATCCCGCAGCGACCGTGATATCTACATTAACGATACCGCTTCCTGCATCAATCGTTGCGATATTGCTTGTCTCAATAAATTCATTTTGATCTAATGTATCGGTGATATTGGCTACCTCACGCAGCTTATCTACCGCTGACATGCTTTCCTGAATCGTTTCGTTAAAGCTTTTCTTCAGCCAGTGATCGTCATTTAAAACAGCGATCCACTGCGGCATATTGATATTGATCTGAGATACCGGGAATTCATACAGTGCTTCTCTTAAAATATTATGCACATCGTTTTCACTCATCGAATTCACACTCATCGCCAATACAGGCACCTCATATTTTTCCTTCAGCTTTTCAACGACATTGCTGCAGGCTGCACTGTTAATATCGGCTGTATTTACGACAACGATAAACGGCTTGCCGATTTGCTTCAGCTCGTCAATGACCTCTGCCTCTGCTTCGATATAAGCTTCACGTGATAAATCAGTAATCGTTCCGTCTGTCGTTACGACAATACCGATAGTCGAATGATCTTGAATGACCTTCTGTGTACCCATTTTCGCAGCATCGTTGAACGGCATTGCTTCCTCGCTCCAAGGCGTGCGAACCATGCGGATACCATCCTCATCCTTATAGCCCTTTGCTTCCGGAATCACATAGCCTACGCAATCCACTAAGCGTACATTCACGGTAAAGCCGTCATCAAATTCGATACATGCGGCATTATTGGGCACGAATTTAGGCTCTGTCGTCATAATCGTTTTACCGACACCGGCCTGCGGTAGCTCATCAATCATGCGGGCTTTTTCATATTCATCATTCACATACGGAATGACTGCTTTTTCCATAAAGCCCTTGATAAAAGTAGATTTGCCGACACGCACAGGTCCTACAATTCCTAAGTAAATGTCACCGCCGCAGCGCTGCGCTATATTTTTCAAAATCTCAGGTGTATTCATATAAATCCTCCCTTTATTCACTCTTAATCTATGTGGGAGAATTTTTAATTATACCTGTTTTGGTTGTTTTTATCCGCGGATTGAATTGTTTTTTGATCTAACAGCTTCCATACGCGTGCCAACAGCTTTTTTTCATTAAAGCTGAATTCATATAAGATATCATATAAATCCTCAAAAAAATCATGTTCGATCGTTTCTTGCTTCATTTCACACATAATACAATCAAAATCATTTTCCCATGATGATAAAAGTCGATCTAAAAGCGCAAGCACCTGCTTTCGTTCCTCTCTGTTCATCATGCGTGATATGCTCCGATCATAAGCGAGGCACAAAGGCTGTTGATCATTATCGTAATAAGGTTATATTTAAAGCTACAGTGATCAACGGATGCTGATGTAACTGATTTGCGTTTGTCTTTATGATAAAAAAAGCTCATATCCTACCTCCGTAAATAATCTCTGATTGTTTCTGTTACGAAAAATCGATATTTACAGCTTTGGATAAGAGCTATTGTTTTTGTTCAGACAGCTTTGTCGCATGAAAGATGCTTCCTATTGCCTGATAATCGAATACAGGCTATTTCTTTGCGTTTTCTGAGAAGCGGAAAGCATCCCTGCACATCTGTTTTAAATCCTTTTCAGCGCACCAATTCAGCTCCTGCTTCGCTTTTGTTGTATCGGCGTAGCATTCGGGTATATCACCGGGACGACGCGCTTCGATCTTGTAGGGAACCTCGACATGATTGACCTTGGCGTAGGTATTTACCATATCCAGCACGCTGTAGCCCTTCCCTGTGCCCAGATTATATGAATCAAGAATATGACTGTCACTGATTTTTTTGAGAGCGGCAATATGCCCCTTCGCCAAATCAACGACATGAATATAATCACGAACACCGGTACCGTCTTCGGTCGGATAATCATCACCGAATACATGCAGATAAGGCAGCTCTTGATTGGCGACCTTACAAATATAAGGCATCAGATTATTAGGAATTCCGTTCGGGTCCTCACCGATCAAGCCGCTTTCATGCGCACCTATCGGATTAAAATAGCGCAGAATCGCGATACTCCATGAGGGATCCGCTTTATGGAGATCGTTTAAGATGAATTCCGCAAACAGCTTGGTTGAGCCGTAGGGATTTGTGGCCGACAGCTCGAAGTCCTCTGTGATAGGAACTGTCTTAGGTTCTCCGTATACAGTCGCACTAGAGGAAAACACAAGGTTTTTACAATTGTGATGCTGCATGACCTCACATAAATTCAATAAGCATTTCAAATTGTTTTGATAGTACATCAACGGCTTTTCAACACTTTCGCCTACTGCCTTATACGCTGCGAAGTCGATCGCCGCATGGATTTCATGCTCATTGAAGATACGCTCCAATAAATCAATATCACGTGCATCTCCCTCATAAAAGCTCAAATGCTTTCCCGTGATTTGTTCAATCTTATCCAAAACCTCTGCTTTAGAATTAACGAAATTATCAATAATGACAACCTCATAGCCTGCCTGAAGCAGCTCTACAGCTGTATGAGATCCGATATAACCGCATCCGCCGGTAACTAATACCTTCATGTTAAAGCCTCCTTTAGTCATCTTTGGTTATTATAACATCATGTCCTGTAAGATACAACCGATCAAATGCTATGTGTCAAGCTCTTATGCCTTCGGCAATTCCTTCATTCGTAAACAGAATCACTCTTAGTATGGGCAGTTTTTTGTGATTTATAAGTGTAACGTATCTATTAACAAGGAAAGTTGTGATATATTTGAAAGTGTTAATCAATAATCGTCTCGTATGAATTAAAAGATTACGCCTTGTTTGCTTAACATAAGCGTGAAACTATGGTATAATTTATCAGGTCATTAAATTCCTTACATACAGGATAAATATTCAAGGAGGACAACAGAAAATGGCAGTAAAAGACATGATTTATGAAGGAAAAGCTAAGAAGGTATTCGCTACCGATCAAGCAGACGAGGTGCTTGTATCTTATAAAGATGATGCGACAGCCTTTAACGGTGAAAAAAAAGGTACGATCGTCGGTAAAGGTGTTGTGAATAATCGAATGAGCAATCATTTGATGCAAATGCTGGAAGAAAAAGGAATACCTACTCATTATATAAAGGAATTAAGTGAACGAGATACGATTGTGAAAAAAGTAGAAATCGTTCCACTTGAAGTGATTATTCGCAATAAAGCGTGCGGCAGTTTTTCAAAGCGTTACGGGGTAGCTGAAGGTACAGAGCTAAAGCAGCCTACGATTGAATTCTCATATAAGAATGATGATTTAGGCGATCCGCTGATCAATACCTATCATGCATTAGCGCTTGATTTGGCAAGCGAAGCGGAAATCGCTGAAATTGAGCGTTTGGCTTTTGCGGTAAATGATGCTTTAATTGCCTATTTTGAAACAATCGATATTGAATTAGTCGATTTTAAATTAGAGTTCGGTCGCTATCATGATACAATCGTATTAGCGGATGAGATTTCACCGGATACTTGTCGTTTATGGGATATTCATACACATGCGCGTTTGGATAAAGATCGCTTCCGCAGAGATATGGGCGATGTGGAAGAAGCGTATTTAGAGGTTTATAAGCGTTTAGGAATTTAATCATACAAAATGACGGAAAGGAATCAGAATATGGCAAATGATCGTTATGAAAGTCCCTTGGCAAAGCGTTATGCAAGCAAGGAGATGCAGTATATATTCTCGGCAGATAAAAAGTTTAAGACTTGGCGCAAGCTATGGATTGCGCTTGCCGAAAGTGAAAAAGAATTAGGTCTTGATATTACACAGGAACAGATTGATGAATTAAAAGCACATCAAGAGGATATTAATTATGAAACGGCACAGAAGCGTGAGGCTGAGGTACGTCATGACGTGATGAGTCATGTATATGCCTATGGCTGCCAGTGTCCGAAAGCAAAAGGAATAATTCATTTAGGTGCTACCTCTTGTTATGTCGGCGATAACACTGATTTGATCGTGATGCATGAAGCACTCGGCTTAGTTCGCCGCAAGCTGATCAATGTAATTGCACAGCTCAGTAAGTTTTCTTTGGAATATAAGGATTTACCTACTCTGGCATTCACACATTTTCAGCCGGCACAACCTACTACTTTAGGTAAACGCGCCACCTTATGGATGAATGATTTAATGCTTGATTTAGAGGAATTGGATTTTCTGTTGGAACATAAAAAGCTGCTCGGCTGTAAAGGTACTACCGGTACACAGGCAAGCTTTATGGAATTGTTTAATCAAGATAATGAAAAGGTAAAAGAATTGGATCAGCGCATTGCCGCAAAAATGGGTTATGAGCATTGTTATCATGTAAGCGGACAAACTTATTCCCGTAAAGTAGACAGTCAGATTTTAAATGTCTTGGCACAGCTTGCTCAAAGTGCGCATAAGTTCTCAAATGATATTCGTCTGCTTCAGCATTTAAAGGAAGTGGAAGAACCGTTTGAAAAGCATCAGATCGGATCAAGTGCTATGGCGTATAAACGCAATCCGATGCGCAGTGAGCGTATCGCTTCTCTTGCCAATTATGTGATTGCAGATACCTTAAATCCGGCAATTACAGCAGCTACACAGTGGTTTGAGCGTACCTTGGATGATTCCGCAAACAAGCGTATTGCGATTCCTGAAGCATTTTTGGCGATTGACGGTATCTTAGAGCTGTATTTGAATATCAGTGAAAATCTGGTAGTCTATCCGAATGTCATCAATGCGCATTTAATGAAAGAGCTGCCGTTTATGGCAACCGAAACAATCCTTATGGACTGTGTAAAACTCGGCGGAGATCGTCAGGAGCTGCATGAAGCGATTCGTGTACATAGTATGGAAGCAGCGAAGCTGGTAAAATCCGAAGGAAAAGAAAATGATCTGTTAGAGCGCATTGCGAATGATCCTTTATTCCCTATGGATAAAGAACAGCTTGCACAGCTGATGAATCCGAAGGCTTTTGTCGGACGCAGTGTTCAACAGGTAGAAGAATACAATGCCGATGTGATTCAGCCGTTATTGGAAAAGGAGCATGAGGTATTGGGTATTCATGCGGATATTAAAGTATAAAAACAGTTTATTCGTGTTTCGATATTAAATTTATAAAATAAAAAGCGATAGGAAGCTGATGACAGCGACTTATCGTTTTTTATAATATCTGTATGCTTTTCGATTATATCCCCGATGAAGCCTTTACTCACCTATTTTAATGGGTGTGATTCATAAAAGGCTTGAATAATAGTACCGTAAGAGAACAGCTTCGTCACATAATGACCGCTGAAACAAGCAGTACATAAGGCATCGCTTTGATATGCTTTGATTAAATCGGAAATTTCCATAAAACGAAGAGAATCCGCTTTTAAATATTCACAAAGCTCTGCATCACTCATGCGTGCTGAAATCAGTTCTTCAAAGCTAGAGGTATCGACACCGTAGAAACAAGGATGCGTGATTGCCGGCGCACCGATACGGATATGGACCTCTTTAGCACCTGCTTCCTTTAACAGCTGTACGATTCGTCGTGAGGTCGTTCCTCTTACGATCGAATCATCGATTAAGATAATACGCTTACCGCTGACTAATGATTCAATCGCCGACAGCTTCATGCGGACACCGCGTTCGCGCTGTTTTTGGGTCGGCTGAATGAAGGTGCGTCCGACATAGCGGTTTTTGATCAAGCCTAACTCATACGGGATGCCGCTTTCCTTCGCATAGCCGATGGCGGCAGAGGTTGAGGAATCGGGTACACCGATCACGATATCGGCACTTACTCCGCTTTCCTTATCCTTTTGTGCCATGACTCTGCCTGTAGCGACACGTGCCTCATGGACATTGATGCCGTCGATCACACTGTCAGGACGCGCAAAATAAATATATTCCATCGCACACATGTGAACCCCTTGCGGCTTTCGATAATATTCTTTGGTGATACCTTTTGAATGAAACCAAACGATTTCACCGCTGTCAACATCGGTAATCTCTTTAGAGCTGCTCATCACATCAAAGGCACAGCTTTCCGAGCTGATCAAATATCCGTCTTGATAAGAGGCATAGGCTAACGGTCTCAGGCCGTTATGATCGCGAATCGCAAAGATTCCCTCCTCACACAGCACCAGACATGCGTATGCACCTTCTAAGCGCTGAAATGCCTGCTTAATGCGTTCTGAGAAGCTTCCCTTGCCCTGTTGAATCAGATGCAGAATGATTTCACTGTCACTGCTTCCTTGAAAGATACTGCCCTTTTTCTCTAATTCAATGCGCAGCTCCTTCGCATTTACAATCTGACCGTTATGTACGACTGCGAATTTATGCTTTTCCAAATTCGCAATCAACGGCTGCACATTTTCAATTTCATTCCCGCCGGCAGTCGAATAACGCACATGTCCGATGGCATATTCACCCTGTAAGGCCTGTATTTGTTCATCACGAAATACCTCGCTTACTAAACCCTTTCCCTTATAGGCCGTTAAGCACTCACCGTTCATTGTCGCAATTCCGCAGCCCTCTTGACCTCGATGTTGAAGCGCGTGTAAGCCGTAATAGGTCAAAGAAGCACTGTCCTCTGCATGATATACTCCGAATACACCGCATTCCTCATGTATTTCCTCAATGATTTCACATACCATTTTACCGCTTCCAATCTATTTAATATTCTGTTTACATTATAACGATTTTTGTTTTTTAACGCAATATGCCGCCTGAATAAAACTGATAAATAACGGATGAGCACGATAGGGTCTGCTTTTGAATTCAGGATGAAACTGCACACCGATATAAAAGGGATGCTCTGTCAGCTCTACGGCTTCAACCAGCTGCTGATCATTTGATGTTCCGACAATATTCATACCATGCTGAATAAATTCATCTCGATATTTATTATTGAATTCATAGCGATGCCGATGCCGCTCGGAAATATCCGTGCATTGATAAGCACTGCTCATTTTGGTATCGGCCTGAATATGACATGGATAAGCCCCTAAGCGCATTGTCCCGCCTTTTTGAATCGAATCACTTTGATCTGCCATAAAATGGATGATTAAATGCTTGCTGTCGGAATGAAATTCATAGGAATTGGCATCCTGATAATCGAGCACATTGCGTGCAAATTCAATACAGGCGATCTGCATACCAAGACAAATGCCAAGATAAGGAATTTTATGCTCCCGTGCATAGCGGGCAGCAATCAGTTTTCCTTCAATGCCTCGATCGCCAAAACCTCCGGGAATCAGGATTCCATCCGCATCTGCCAAGTATTCATTGACATTTTCAGCACTGAGCTTTGTGGAATCGATCCATTGAATCGCTATTTTAACTTCATTCGCAAAGCCGCCGTGGTGCATTGCTTCTACCACTGATAAATACGCATCATGAAGCTGAATGTATTTTCCGATCAATGCAATAGTAACTTCATTTTTACATGCCGCAATCTGCTTCAGCATCCGTTCCCATTCCGGATGATCTGATTGCTGCATCGTTAGCTTAAGCTGTCGGCATACAAGCTGTGTAAGTCCCTGTTTTTCTAACATTGGCACGACATCATATAAGGATTTTTGATCAACATTTTCAATGACGCATTCTTCTTTGATATTAGAAAACATTGATATTTTATTGATAATTGTTTGAGGCAAGTGCTGATCACAGCGTACTACTATAATATCAGGCATAATGCCATATGATTGCAGCTCCTTAACGGAATGCTGCGTCGGCTTTGATTTATATTCACAGCTTCCGCTGATATAAGGAACTAAACAGACATGAATAAATAAACAGTTTTCTTTTCCCTTTTCCAATGCGATTTGACGAATAGCCTCTAAAAAGGGCTGACTTTCCATATCGCCGACCGTACCTCCGATTTCACAGATTAATACCTCTGCCTCACTTTGTTTCTGTGCAGTATAAATATGCTCCTTGATTGCATCGGTTATATGCGGTATTACCTGTACCGTTTCACCGAGATACTTTCCTTCACGCTCTTTATTCAAGACCTGCCAATATACCTTACCGGTCGTTAAATTGGAATAACGGTTTAAATTGATATCCATAAAGCGCTCATAATGGCCTAAATCTAAATCAGTTTCACTGCCGTCCTCACATACAAAGACCTCACCATGCTGAAAAGGACTCATTGTTCCGGGATCGACATTGATATAGGGATCAAGCTTCAGCGCTGCTGTTTTTATGCCTGCATCCTTTAAAAGACGACCTAATGCAGCAACTGTAATCCCCTTTCCCAAGCCTGAAACTACTCCGCCGCTGACAAAGATAAATTTACTCATCAAATCACTCCTTTCGATTTTCATATTCATAAATAATTCGCTGTGCGATTACACCTCGAGATACTCGTTCGTTCATTGCTGTTTTTTCAATTTGTTTATGAGCAGCCTCCTCACTTAGATATTCATTTTCAATTAATAAGCATTTAGCCTTATCTACAGCTTTAATTTCCTTTATCTTTTCAACGAGCTGTTCTTGTCTTTGATTGAATTGATTCATGCGATAGAAAGCTGTTTTCGCAAAAGCCAAAAATTGTTCAAAGACATCAGGCTGCAGCGGTTTGCTGATTGTGAAAATGCCGAAGCTTTCTAATCGCTCCTTAATGGACAGATACTGCTGCTTTTGAATAATGACAATCACAAAAGCACAACTGGATTCCTGAATCGATAACAGAAAGGACATTTCATGCGCATTTTGACTAAACGGAAGCTCAATAATAATGAGGGAACAGCGATGCAGCTCAAGCAGTTTTTTAGCCTGCTGAGGCGATGACGCTGTCATTCCCTTTTGATAGCCGTAGGAAAGCAAAAAACGCTGTAATAAGACTGTATTCTCTTTTCGTCGGGAACAAATAAGCACGGAAAACATTGTGTATGCCTCCCTTCCTATTGTCTTTTACATAAGCCGATATAGTAATCATATATCCCCTGAGGCAATACCTCATGAAGAAAGCTGCTTTCATGGACAAGCGCTGTCGCTGCAGCTAAAGATTCAGGAAGCCTTTGTATATGCTTATGCGCTTCATAAAGATTAATAGTACTTTCCTTTGGCAGCTCATATTGCTGCTTGATGCCTTCCATACCGGCACAAATCAGAAGATAAGAGGCTAAATATGGATTGCAGGTACAATCAGCGCTTCTTACCTCTAAGCGTACCTGTTTGGGCGAAGCGGCAGGAATTCGAATCAATGTAGAACGATTGCATCTTCCCCAGGATATTGCAAGTGGTGCTTTAAAAGCGCCGAAGCGTTCATAGGATGCTTCGGTCGGATTTAAAAATAAGGTAATTTCATCAATATGTTTTAAAATTCCGGCACTGAACTGTTCTAACAACTGTGGATTTGTAAGCGAAAACGCATTTTTATGATTCATGGATAAAGACAGATTGATATGCAGACCGCTGCCGCTTTGATCAAGAAAGGGTTTCGGCAAAAAACAGGACTTTACATTATGAGCATGAGCAATATTTTCAACAATCCACTCGAAGGTCTTAAACTGATCACAGCTGATCAAGGCATCATTATAATGGAAATCGATTTCATTTTGACCCGGCCCCTGTTCATGGTGAGAGCTTTCAACAATGATGCCCATTTCCTCCAAAGTCAAACAGATATCGCGGCGAATATCCTCTCCCTGATCATCCGGAAATACATCGAGATAGGAGCCCTGATCAATGGGAACCAGCTTCCCTTCCTCATTTTCCTTTAACAGATAAAATTCGCATTCCAGACCGCTCATCACATGAAAGCCCAGCCGCTCTATTTCTCTTAATTTGTTTTTTAACAGAGAACGGCAATCCTTTTCATAGTGTCTGCCGTCAGAATAATGAATATCACAAAAGAAACGAATCACTCTTCCGTTTGACGGACGCCATGGTAAGATATCCAAGGTTGTCGCATCGGGTAACAAAAATAAATCAGATTGATCTATCGTTTGAAAGCCGTTGATTGCACTGCCGTCGATGGAAATTCCTTCTTGAAATACCCGTTCGATTTGTGAGGGCATTACGGATATGTTTTTTTGTTTTCCCAGCATATCACAAAATGCCAAACGAATAAATTTCACATCATTTTCTTCAATAAAATGTAAGACTTCACGAACTGTTGAATCCATAATAACCTCCGTCAAAAGAAAAAAAGGCTCACTAAAAGAAGTTAATCCTCCTTGGTGAACACCTTTGTTCATAGTTATATGATAGCGAAAAGCGATAGATTTGTCAATTAATTTTTTTTTAGTCAAAGCCATGCTTTATTATTACTTGCGATAGCGATGATTTAGTGATTTCGGCTGTTTTTCTGATATCGGCTGACAGCACCCTTTCGCCGTTTGAAGGCTTCTTGATCATATCATTAATAATCATCGATTTATCAGCGAAGCCTTCCTATGCAATCAGTGAATTATCTCAAACAAGCTATTTTCCGCTGTTGCCGTAATTCTGCAGCACTCTGGCACTGGGATCATTGACATTACAATGCGGCCATGCTTGATTCGGCATCCAAAAACCGGCAATTAGATCGGCACGATTCGGATAAAAGGATTCAAATATTTCACGATACAATAGGCTTTCCTTTGTAAAGGGCTTTGCGTATTCATATGCTTCACATTTCTTTTGAAACTGCTGATCCGTATAGTATTCTTCGGCGTATTCCTTGACATCATCTACCAGAGAATGACCTACCGCATCTGAAAACGCCGCTTTTTCTCTCATTCTGATGATATCGGGCAAATCCTGATCTGTGAATGCGTTACGCAATAAATATTTTCCGATACCATAGCGATTCAGCTTTAATTCAGGATCAATGCTCATTACATAAGCAATTAAATCCTTGTCGCTGAACGGGACACGAGCTTCTAAGGCATGGGCTGAAATACAGCGATCAGCTCGCAGCACATCATACATATACAATTCCCTGATGCGCTTTTCACTCTCCTTTTGAAAACTGCAGGCATCCGGGGCAAAATCCGTATATTTGTATCCAAATAGTTCATCAGCGATTTCACCGCTCATCAAAACCTTAATATCCGTATTTTCATGTATCTTTTTACATAATAAATACATACCTAACGAAGCACGAATCGTAGTGATATCATAGGTTTCCAGCTGATAGATCAATTCCCTTAACACATTTATTACCTCTTCTTTATCCATCAGAAATTCAGTATGACGACTGCCGATGAAATCTGCCGCAATACGTGCATAGCGTAAATCAATCGCATCCCTTTTCATGCCGATTGCAAAGGTACGCAACGGTTCCTTTGTTTGTTTTGCGGCAATCGAACATACTAAAGAAGAATCTAAACCGCCGCTCAACAAGAAACCCATCGGTGCATCACTGTGCAATCGTTTCGCTACCGCATTTTCAAGCCGAGTACGGATTCCTTTACAGATTGCTTCTAGCGTTGTTTCTTTGATCGGCTGCTGATAGGATGCACAGTCATGATACTTTACAAATGTGCCGTTGATACAATAGGAGCCGGACGGAAACGGCTTGATCTCCTCACAAAGCGATTGCAGCGCCTTCATTTCTGAGGCAAAGGCAAGCTTGCCGTCTTGTTTCAGCGTGCCGTAAAATAACGGGCGAATCCCCATTGGATCACGAGCCGCTATCCATTGTTTCAATTTACCGTCATAAATCACAAGTGCGAATTCACCATCCAGCATTTGAAACATGTTTTCTCTGCAGACTTCCCATAAGGCCGGCAATACCTCGCAATCACTGCCGCTGTGAAAATGATAGGAGGATAATTGCTGTTCCAATTCCTTGTAGTTATAAATTTCCCCGTTACAAATACCGATGCTTTGATTGAGCTTCATCGGCTGCATTCCGGCTTCGCTCAGATCCATGATCGCTAAGCGATAAAAGCCCATGATGCCATCCTCGATCACCTCGATGCACTTTGCGTCGGGACCACGCTTATGCAGTGGTTTAAAGGCCGTTTCAAAGCTTGTTAATGAAATATTGCGACTGCATACTGCCATTAGACCGCACATGTTTTCACTTCCTTTTCTGTGTTTTTGTTTTATAAAGCAATAGATGATATCTAAACTTCCGTATATAATCCTTCATATGGATTCTTATCCTTGATTTCTATACGATAAAATTTCATATTTTGCGCTAACTTGATGCATAGCTTTTGTTGATAATCAGATAATACCGTATCGATCATTTGTTGCTCTGCGACTGTAATTTCACTTAATATATTCGGTGTATAACCGATTTGTTCTTCATCCGTTAAGCGCAGATAAATAGCTCCGCCGTGCGCGCCGCTGCCGCAGTATTTGCCAACGCATTTTGCTTCATCGTGCAGATTTAAAACGATGATCATGCCGCCGGCCAAATATTCGCCGAGATAGTCTTTCGCTGTGCCCCCGATAACGATAATCGGTTGTTTTTCCTGATAAGCCTTCATATGAATCCCACAGCGGCTGCCGCAGTCTTCTTTGATATACAGTCTGCCCCCTCGCATACCATAGCCGCACGCATCTCCGCAGCTGCCGTGAATTACGATTTCACCGTCGTCCATAGTATCACCGACGTTTTCCTGTGCATTCCCATACAGCGTAATGCTTCCGCCTGATAAAAAATTAGCTAAATTATTGCCGCAGGTACCATAGAGAGTAATCTGTTTATTTTCGGAAACATTAGCGATATAACGCTGTCCCAAAACATTATTTACGATTATTTCAGAATCCTCACAGCTTCGTATGATATGATTTAATGCTGAGGCATTCATTTTTTTTGCGTCGATTATCATAATATCACCTGCTTCCTGCATGCTTAACGCCTAAAATTCGCAGTTCTTCCTCATGCAGATGAAGTCCTCTCAGCATTAAGCGATTTCCCTTTAACGACTCAATCGAACTGATTCCCATGCCTCCCATCATCTCCTTGATTTCATTGGTCCAAGCGGTTACCAGATGAACTAACTGCCTTGCTCCCTGAATAGGATTCAATCGCTTAGTCAAATCCTTTTGCTGGGTAGCAATACCCCAACTACAAACACCGCTGGTACAATCCTGACATAAATGACAACCTAAAGCCAGTAAAGCAGCTGTACCTATGGCTACTGCATCAGCGCCGAGGGCAATCGCCTTTACGACATCACTGCTGTTGCGAATCCCACCGGCTGCGATTACGGATACCTCCTCACGAATCCCCTCTTTGCGCAAGGTTTCATCCACACTTGCCAGTGCTAATTCAATCGGAATACCGACATTATCACGGATTCTCATCGGTGTTGCGCCGCTGCCCCCACGGAATCCGTCAATATATATAATATCGGCACCGCTTCTCGCTATCCCGCTGCATATAGCGGCAATATTATGCACCGCAGCAACCTTTACGATAATCGGCTTTTGATAGCCGCTCACTTCCTTTAGGGCATAAACAAGCTGACGCAAATCCTCGATAGAATAAATGTCATGATGAGGAGCCGGTGAAATGGCTTCGCTGTTTTCCTCGATCATACGTGTTTTCGCAATCAATTCATTATTTTTTCTGCTTGGCAAATGACCGCCGATCCCGGGCTTTGCCCCCTGACCTACCTTTATTTCAAGGGCAGCACAGTGCTTTAGATAATCCTTATTGATTCCAAAGCGTCCGCTTGCGACCTGTACGATGATATGATTCTCATCCGGATAAAATTTTTGCGGAAGTCCTCCTTCACCGCAATTATAGAAGGTGTTAAGCTCTTTCGCTGCAGCTAAAAGGGCTTCATGGGCTGGATATGAAATGGCTCCTAAAGACATCCCCGCAAATAATATCGGTGTATCTAAATGAAGATGCGGCTTTACATCGAGTTTCAGCAAGCCATCATCGTCCCGCTTAAAATCATTCGTGCGTTTTCCCAAACAAACCTTTGTTTCCATCGGTTCTCTTAACGGATCAATGCTTGGATTCGTAACCTGAGCAGCATTCAGCAATAAATGATCGAAATAGATCGGATATGGCTTGGGATTACCCATAGAGGATAATAATATGCCGCCGGTATCGGCCTGTTGAAACAGCTGTGATATATCCTGCATCGTCCAGTAAGCATTCTCATGATAATGATTGCGGTTTATTTGAACCTTAAGTGCCTGATGATGACAAAACTCCACACAGCGCTGACAATTCACACAGTTCTTAGGATCAACAGCGATTCGCTGCTGATCAATATCATAGGAAAATACATTGCGTGTACATTGATAGACACAGCTTTTACAAAGATCACAGCGAGTATTATCATGTAATATTTCATAACGACTGGTTCGCATATTATTCCTCCTTACATTTTGCGATATACGGCGTTGATCCCGGAAGCGAGAAAATACGGTCCAATTCATTTTCAACCGCTCGTATTGCACATTCTTCACTTGCCATATAAACGCATTCGTTTTTTTCGGCTATCATTAATGATCTCAGCTTTAAGCGATCATTTAATGCAGCAATACCGTTTTCAAAGCCTAATATAATACTGAAGGGTCCGCATATCAGCAGCGATCCGAGATTTCTTCTGAGCATTGTATAATAGCGCTTTTGCTGCGGCTCCATTTGTTCAATTTCACTATAAAAAGGAGCTGTGAGAATATGAGCACATTCCTCAAAGCTGCAGTGCTTTTTTCTGATTAAGAAATCTAGGATATAGGTAATGACCTCAGTATCAGTTAACAGCGAGCAAGGATAATTAAACATTTCAATATAGCGGCGATTGGTATCATAGCTAGATATTTCGCCGTTGTGAACAAGCGCAAAATCAAGCATTGCGAATGGATGGGCACCGGCCCACCAACCCGGAGTATTGGTCGGATAACGACCATGAGCAATCCATGAATACGCTTCATATTGATCCAAGCAGTAAAACTCTGCCAGCTCTTCCGGATAGCCCACACCTTTAAATACGCCCATATCCTTACCGCAGGAAAACAAGTACGCACCGCTGATATTGACATTGACATGAAAAAGCAATGCGACGATTGCTTCGTCTTGATCAACAATTCCTTCTTTAACGTCAACATAATAACGCCATATAATGGGAGCGTCCGTTATCTCCTTGCATTTGGCGATCATGATTTCCTCCTGCATGACAACGATAAAATCCTTTTTGATATAAGCTTCAAATTGCTGCTTAGATAAAGTATCATCAAAGAATAAATGCAATGCATACTGCTTTTGATATTGCGGATAAATTCCATAACCGACAAAGCCTCCGCCTAAGCCGTTAGAGCGCTCTCGCATATAGCTCATGGAATGTGCTATGCGCTTACCGTTTTCTTTTGTGCGATCCTTATGAAAGATGGCTCCTATCGCACAGCCTGAAGCATTACGAAATGTTCCCTCTCGCATTTTTTCACATCCTTTACTAATAAAAAAGCAAAGAAGTGTGCTTATATGCACAGCTCCTTTGCTGTCTGGCAACATTTTAAACTAATGATTGACATTTGTCAAGAAAAAATGTAAATAAATGTAACACGTTGAAATAAAATAAGTTTTTTTTCAAAAAGGGATTGACAGAAAAAAAGGAGAGGATTATAATAGCCACGTAAACATTAGCAAAGGCGCTGAACATTATGTTTGGCGTCTTTTTCAATGTAGAAAGAGAGGATTAGCTATGAAAACAATACCTGAATACTTCGGAAGCCATGTGTTCAATGATGAAGTTATGCAGAAACGATTGCCTAAAGACATTTATAAAAGGCTGAAGGCTGTCTTAGAGGAAGGAGGCAGTCTGGATTTGAGTGTTGCCAATGTTGTGGCAAATGCGATGAAGGATTGGGCGGTCGGATTAGGAGCAACCCATTACACACACTGGTTTCAGCCAATGACCGGTGTTACTGCGGAAAAACACGAAAGCTTTATCAATCCAAAGGATCACTCCCATGTGATTTTGGAATTCAGCGGCAAAGAGCTGATTAAGGGAGAACCGGACGCCTCAAGCTTCCCTAACGGCGGCTTGCGCGCTACCTTTGAGGCAAGGGGCTATACGACTTGGGATCCGACTTCTTTTGCCTTTATCAAGGATCAAACACTCTGCATACCGACTGCTTTTTGTTCCTATGACGGCAGTGCACTGGATAAGAAAACACCGCTTCTTCGTTCAATGGAAGTTATCAATAAACAGGCAATGCGGATTATCAAGCTGTTTCCCGATGAGGGTATTACGCATGTTACAACAACGGTCGGCGTAGAACAGGAATACTTTCTCGTTGATAAAAAGCTGTATGAAAAACGACCTGATCTCGTATTGACCGGCAGAACGCTGTTAGGCGCAAAACCAACTCGCGGTCAGGAAATGGAGGATCATTATTTCGGTATGATTTCCCCGCGTGTTTCAGCCTTTATGAAAGAGGTTGATGAGGAATTGTGGAAGCTTGGTATTTTCGCTAAGACGGAACATAAGGAGGTCGCTCCTGCACAATTTGAATTGGCACCGGTCTTTACAACGACGAATATTGCCGCCGATCATAATCAGCTGACAATGGAAGTGCTGCAGAAGGTTGCCGATCGCCATGGCTTTGCATGTCTTTTGCATGAAAAGCCGTTTGAAGGAATTAACGGAAGCGGAAAGCATAACAACTGGTCCTTGACCACCAATAACGGCATTAATTTATTAGAACCCGGTAAAACGCCGCAAAAAAATGCACGCTTTTTATTGATGCTGACAGCTGTCATTAAGGCTGTAGATGAATATCAGGGATTACTGAGAGTCAGTGTCGCATCAGCCGGTAATGATCATCGATTGGGCGCAAATGAGGCTCCCCCGGCCGTTATTTCAATCTTTTTAGGTGATGAATTAACAGGAATTTTAAAAGCGATCGAAAATGATGCGGATTATCAAAAGGATTGCGAGCATTCCATGACGATCGGTGTTGATGCCATTCCGCAATTCCCTAAGGATGCAACAGATCGTAATCGTACCTCTCCCTTTGCCTTTACCGGCAATAAATTTGAATTCCGTATGCTTGGCTCCTCGCTTTCGGTTTCCTGTCCCAACTATATTTTAAATACGATTGTCGCTGAAGCATTTAGACAGTTTGCCGATTACTTAGAGGCAGGTCATGATTTTGAACACGATTTACATCAGTTATTAAAAGATACGATCAAAAAGCATAAACGTATTATCTTTAATGGAAATGGCTATACGGATGAATGGATTGCGGAAGCCAAAGAGCGCGGCCTGTTAAATCTTGCGGCTACTCCGGATGCGATTCCTTATTACATTACCGATCAAAATATCGCTTTATTTACAAGGCATGGCATTTTCAGCGAAGCTGAGCTGAAAGCTCGTGATGCGATTCAATATGAAACCTACAGCAAGCTTATTCATATTGAAGCGGCAACGATGATACGTATGGTAATGCAGGAAATCCATCCGGCTGTAAGTGAATACGAACAGGCATTGCTGCAAAATGAAGTGTTTAAAGCCAAGATTTATCAAAGCCATCAAAAAAATCAGTTATTACAGGAACTTTCAGAGCTGAATGAAAAGCTTTATTCTAATACGGAAGCTTTAAAGAATTCACTGCGGCAAATGGAACAGGCTGATACAAAAACAGCTGCATTATTCTGTAGAGATCATATAATTCCGCAAATGAATAAAGTGCGTGAATGTGCAGATAGCTTGGAAGAAATCACCGCTAAAAAATATTGGCCATATCCTGATTATACGGATCTTTTATATCATTTATAAAGATATCAGAGCTATATACGATAAATAAACAACCGCCTATTATCCGGTGTCTCTCATACAAAATAAAAGACGGCGCATCAACACTGATGCGCTGTCTTTTATCAGTTGACAAGGATCGCTTCTGAATTATATACTCTTCGTTTGATCCAAGCATTTAACAGCTTGATTTCATGCAACGCAAACAACAATACGATAATACCGCTGGAGATGTCCGCAATCGGCCCTGCATATAAAATACCGTCTAAACCGAAAAATATCGGCAATATCACGATCAACGGAATCAATAGGATCAACTGGCGCAGCGTAGAAAGTATGCTTGCCTTTAACGGCTGACCGGTTGCCTGAAAATAATTCGTCGTTACGATTTGGAAGCCCGATGTAAAAATGCCGAATAAATAGATGCGCATTGCCTTGATGGCAAAATCAGTAAAAGCTTGATCGGCATGCCCGAACAGCTGTAAGATTACATGCGGTATCGTTTCACATATCATCCACCCGATACAAACGATGATCGTAGCGGAAGCAACTGCCAGTACATAGGTCTTTTTGATTCTCCTCGGCTGATCGGCACCGCGATTAAAGCCCATGATCGGCTGTGATCCGACACCGATACCGATACAGAAGGCAACGATGATCATACTGATTTTTAATACGATGCCCATTGCGCTCAAAGCGATATCACCGCCGACGGTCGATAAATTCCCATAGTAAACAAGGGAGTTATTTAAGATGATCTGCATGATTGCCTGTGCCGATTGTGTGATACAGCTGGAAATACCCAAGGACAGCACGCGCTGAACGATATGGGGCTGCAGGCGCATATCTGCCTTATTGAAACGCATATGCTTGCCCTTTTTCCAAAAGTAATACAATAGTACAAGGGCGGATAGTATCTGTGAGGAGATGGTTGCGATTGCGGCACCGCCTACGCCCCAGTGGAAGATGAAGATATAGAGCGGATCGAGAATGCAGTTTAATACAGCGCCGATCACAATGCTGTACATGGAAAGTGCGGGACTGCCGTCGGTTCTTGCCATATTTGAAAGTGAAATGCCGAGCACATTGAACGGAAGTCCGATAAAAATAATTGCCGCATACTGCATCGAATACTCCATATTTGCATCGGTAGCACCGAACAGAGTCAAAATCGGTTTGAGAAAAACAAGTCCGATCACCGCAATGACGATACCGCTCAAAACTGACAATGTAAGCACGTTGCCTAAGGTCTGTTGAGCCTCACGCTCTCTTTTTTCACCAAGCTTGATTGAGGCATATGCACTGCCTCCGGCTCCGATCAAGGTCGCAATCGCAAGCACGATGGATACGATAGGAAACGCAACCGTCGTTGCGGCATTTCCCAAATATCCTACCCCTTGCCCGATAAAGATCTGATCTACGATATTGTAAACTGCATTTACCAGCATCGAAATGACTGCCGGCAGCGCAAATACCCGCAGGAGCTTGCCGATCGGCTCATACCCTAACGGATTTCTGTCTGTTGTTATTGTTGCTTCACTGTTCATTAAATTTCGCATCCCTTCCGTATTTCATAAAGCTGTGTCATTCATCTTGTATTTTTTTATTTGAAATGAAGTAAGTATACACCGTTTTTTAAAGCTTCGCAAGTATAAAATTTCGAAATAAAACCGATCGCTAAGATCGGTCAAGTAAATAGATTAATTAAGCGTACTGATGATTCTTATACCAATTCATGCGTAATGATATTGTTGATGCGATCCGGTCCGACCGAAATCAATGAGATGCGCGTATCGGTAAATTCCTCAATAAATGCTAAATATTCACGACAGGCCTGCGGTAATTCTTCATAGCTGCGGCATTCTGTGATATCCTCGTCCCAGCCGGTAAACAGCTTATATACAGGCTTAGCGGAAGCGACATCCTCAACAGCAGACGGAATATAATCCAAGACCTCACCGTTTACCTCGTAGCCGATACATACCTTCAGCTCCTTCAAACCGCTCAATACATCGATTTTTGTCACTACGATATCAGTTAAGCCGTTTAAAATGCAGGCATGCTTCACCACGTTAAGATCAAGCCAGCCGCAGCGACGCGGACGTCCTGTAGTAGCGCCGTATTCACCGCCGTGCTCACGAATATACGCACCTGTTTCATCCTCTAATTCAGTTACGAACGGTCCTTCACCGACACGTGTGCTGTAGGCCTTTACTACACCGATGATATGCTTTAAGCGCTGCGGTGCTACCCCTGCCCCCTCGCATACTCCGGCAGAAGTCGGTGATGATGAAGTCACAAACGGATAAGTACCGTAATTGATATCCAACATGGCCGCCTGAGCACCCTCAAACAAAACAAGCTGATCCTTATCCAATGCTTTATTGACCTCATTTACCGATTCAATAATACGCGGCAACAGCTTTTCACGAATATCCGCAAAGCGCTGTACCATTTCCTCATAGTCAAACGGTTCCTCATGATAGATATCAACAATCTGTTCATTTTTCAAAGCCAATGCGTAAGCTAAGCGCTCCTTAAAGGCCTCGAAATGAACCAAGTCATGGACTCTTAAACCGATTCTCGTATATTTATCGGCATAGCACGGGCCGATTCCACGCTTCGTTGTACCGATTTTATTCTTACCGGCCTTTTCCTCCTGAAGCTGATCCAGCTTGATATGATACGGCATAATCAAATGTGCACGTTCACTGATATAGATATGCTCGGTATTCATTCCCTTGCTTTCTAAAATTGCCAGCTCCTCTAATAATACAAACGGATCGACAACAACTCCCGGTCCGATGATACATTTCGCATGCTCATGCAGACAGCCGCTCGGAAGTAAATGTAAAATATGCTTCTCACCGTTTACCACTACTGTATGTCCTGCGTTGTTACCACCTTGAAAACGCACGATCATATCGGCTTTTTCACTTAATACATCGACGATTTTTCCTTTTCCTTCATCGCCCCATTGTGTTCCGACTACAACATATCCGCTCATATTTACCTCCGTTATGCTGATTCGCATTCATGAAAAAAGGTGTTTCCTTTCGCTTTTGATCGGAACACCTGTTCCTGTACTATTATACAGAAATCGCATTCATTCGTCAATCCTAAACATAGCGAATGCGTAAGAAATTAACATTTTTAATTGAATATCATTTTATGATTAAAAATCATACATCAGAAAACCTGTATCAGGTACCTTAATCAGTACCTATCGTTCTCAATCACTGTATTTCAAGCTGTTAAGAGGATAAAAGGCCTCGATTCTTTAAAAACTGTTCAATTCTGGCTAAGGCTGTTTTGATTTCCTCAATACTGTAAGCATACGAAACACGGATAAAGCCCTCACCTGCTTCACCGAAGGCAGTTCCCGGTACACATGCGACCTTTTGATCGGCCAATAATGCTTCACAGAAGCCTTCACTAGTCAGTCCTGTGCTTTTGATACACGGGAATATATAAAATGCACCCTGCGGCATATGTGTTTTTAAGCTGAGCTTATTAAAACCGTTGACGATAAAGTTACGACGGGTAAGGTAGGAATCACGCATTTCTCTGACATGGTCCATACCGTTTCTTAAGCCCTCGATTGCCCCGTATTGGGCAGCGGTCGGAGCTGACATAATGACATACTGATGAATCTTATTCATCGCTTTGATGAAATATTCATCGCCGCAAACATATCCTAAACGCCATCCGGTCATCGCAAAAGCTTTTGAAAAGCCGGAAATCAGCAGTACCTGATCCTTGATTTCAGGGAAATTAGCGAGGGAACAATGCTTCACATCATAAGATAATTCCGCATAGATTTCATCGCTGATCACAAGGATACCGCTTTCCTTGATAATCGGGACAATAGCTGTATAATCCTCATAGGTCATAACACCGCCGGTCGGATTGCTCGGAAAGTTTAAAAGAATCGCTTTTGTTTTCGGTGTAATTGCTGCCTGAAGTGCCTCTTTGGTGAGCTTGAATTGATTTTCCTCTTTCAGCTCGATCAGCACCGGTTTTGCCCCTGCCATAACGACGCTTGGCTCATAAGCGACATATCCGGGACTTAAGACGATAACTTCATCCCCTTCATTGATGATGGCACGCATCGTAATATCGATTGCTTCACTGCCTCCGACAGTAACGATCACATTTTCCTTCGGCTGATAGGACAAATCAAAGCGTTGCTTTAAATAGCGGCAGATTTCCTTGCGCAGCTCAAACAGACCTTGATTGGCAGTATAGAATGTCTTGCCCTGTGAAATAGAATAGATCGCTGCCTCACGGATATGCCAAGGAGTCGCAAAATCGGGCTCACCGACACCGAGTGAAATAACACCCTCGGTTTCGGATGCCAAATCAAAAAACTTACGAATGCCGCTCGGCTTTACCTGCTTAACGCGCTCACTCAGCATCATTTCTTTTTTCATGGTGTCACAAGAAGCCGCTCTTTGACTTCTTCCTCCTCCTCGTAAATGATGCCTTCTCCCTTATATTTTTTCAGCACAAATAAGGTACAGGTACCGGTAACCTTATCGATACAAGCCAATTTACTGCCGACAAAGTGCGCAATCTCCTGCATCGTTTTTCCGTAGATCGTTACGATAAACTCGCTTTTTCCGCTCATTAAATACATGGTATCTACCTCTGGATAGCGATAAATCAGCTTAGCGATGCGATCGTAGCCGAATTCCCGCTCCGGCATGACGCTGACCTCAATCAGTGCCATTACACGATCGACGTTTGTTTTATCCCAGTTGATCAAGGTGTGATGACCTAAAATCACCTTTTCCTTTGTCAGCTCATCGATTGCTTGATTTACCGATTCCGCAGATTCATTCAACGCATCGGCCAAATCACAGGTGCTCATACGTGCGTCCTTTTCCAACAGCTTCAGTAATGCTGTTTCATTCATATGCGACACTCCCTTTCTTTTTTGTTTATATTGTATCCCCCATCGTTTAAGATGTAAACGAAAAACGATCATTTATCAATCTTTTTCAGAAATCATACTTCTTACAATACTGATACGCAGTGATAGAGAATTCTTATTTCAAAAAAATGCTCAATCATTACCTACTTCAGTCAGCACAAGACCTTTATTTTGATCCAATGCCCATTTGATTCCCCAATTATTTAAGAAAATCAAGAGATTTCTGCCCTTTAAATCCTTGACTCGCTTGGTATCGCTGTTCAGATTTAAGGTATTTGGATCCAGTGATTGATCCTCAATCCATCGTACACATTGATACGGCAATATATCCAGCTTGATATCCACATTATACTCGCTGATCAATCGCTGTTTCAATACATCAAACTGTAATACACCGACACCGCCGACAATGATTTCTTCCATACCGAGATTCAATTCCTGAAATACTTGAATTGCGCCTTCTTGGGCAATTTGTGTAATGCCCTTTGTGAATTGCTTGCGCTTCATCGTATCCTTTTGTGTGACTCGTGCAAAATGCTCGGGGGCAAAGGTCGGAATCTTATCAAACAGGAATTGATTTGCGGCGGAGCATAAGGTATCGCCGATCGCAAAAATTCCGGGATCGAATACACCGATCACATCTCCTGCATAAGCTTCCTCAATGATTTCACGATCCTGTGCCATAAACTGCTGAGGCTGTGCAAGCTTGATTTTCTTGCCGCCCTGCATATGATAGACTTCCATCCCCTTTTCAAAACGCCCGCTGCAGATACGCATAAAGGCAATTCGATCGCGATGCGCCTTATTCATATTCGCTTGAATCTTAAAGACAAAGGCGGTAAAGTCATTTTGAAACGGATCGATTTCACCGTTATTTGAGGATCGCGGAAGCGGAGATGTCGTCATGGAAAGGAAATGCTCTAAAAACGGTTCTACACCGAAATTAGTCAAGGCACTGCCGAAAAACACCGGTGTCAGTTTCCCCTGCGCAATCAAATCCTCATCAAAGGCCGTGCTTGCCATATCCAAAAGCTCGCTGTCCTCTTTCAGCTGTTGAAAGAAATGATCGCCCAATACCGCACGAAAGCTGTCATCCGTTAAGCTTCCCTCCAGCTTTTCAGCCTCCTTTTGACCGTGATCGCCGCCGTGAAAGGCAATAATGCGCTCATGATCTCGTTCATAGACGCCTTTAAATTCCTTGCCTGAACCGATCGGCCAATTCATCGCATAGGTAGAGATTCCTAATTCATTTTCAATATGCTCCAACAGCTCAAAGGGGTCCATCGCTGCACGATCCATTTTATTGATAAAGGTAAAAATCGGTATATGACGAAGCAAACAAACCTTAAACAGCTTCTTTGTCTGTGCCTCAACACCCTTAGAGCCGTCAATAACCATTACGGCCGAATCTGCCGCCATCAGTGTTCGATAGGTATCCTCACTGAAATCCTGATGTCCCGGTGTATCCAATATATTAATACAATAATCATTATATTCAAACTGCAATACGGATGAGGTAACCGAAATTCCACGCTGCTTCTCTATTTCCATCCAATCGGAAACTGCGTGCTTGTTTGCCTTTTTACCTTTTACGCTGCCGGCTTGATTGATTGCGCCGCCGTAAAGCAGCAGCTTTTCCGTCAAGGTCGTTTTACCGGCATCGGGATGGGATATAATAGCGAAGGTCCTTCTTCGCTCAATTTCATGTTGTAATGTTGTCATAATATCCTCGCTTTCTGTTATCGTTATAAAAAAGGCTTCCTACATCGTATCACTCGCTTTCTTAATATCCTTTTAATTATAGCATGAAGTGCCTTTCTTATCTACTGTATTTTAGTTAAAATAACTGTCTCATAAAGCATAAAAAAGAAGCATAATCTGTGTTATCGATATATTTCAGATTTGCTTCTGATATGATTCGTTATATTATTCGTTGATTTCGTTTTTTAAATCTCTCAGCATCAAATCATTGGCGGATTGATGCGGATTTTTGCCCTCGTAAATGACACGATAGATTTCCGTTACGATCGGCATCGCAATTCCCAGCTGTTCCGCAACCTCATGAACGATTTTTACCGTGCGAATACCCTCGACCGTTTTGGTGTTCGTTTCCAGAAAATGCTTGGCATTTCCTTCCTTACCAATCGTATATCCTGCTTGAAAGTTACGTGAATGAACGCTTGTGCAGGTTACGATCAAATCACCGATGCCCGTTAAGCCCATCATTGTGCTCTTTTGACCGCCCATCGCACTGCAATAGCGAATCATTTCGGCCAAGCCTCTTGTGATCAAGGCGGCTCTTGTATTATCACCGTATCCGAGTCCTGCAAGCATACCGCTCGCAAGCGCAATGGCATTTTTCAGCGCAACACCGATTTCACTGCCGATTTCATCATTTCCGCGATAAACGCGCAGATACTGATTGGAAAATAAATGCTGAATACGTTCTGCATCCGCTTCCTTTTGCGAAACGGCACAAATTGTCGTCAGCATGCGAATAATAACTTCCTCTGCATGTGAGGGGCCGATCAAGGATACCACACTGCTCAGTTTGTCTGCGGGCATGACCTGACGAATCACCTCTGACATTCTTCCGTTGGTTTTGGGATGAAAGCCTTTTGCCGTATTCACGATGATGATGGGATGATCGACAAGCTCCTGTACCTGTGTACATACCGCTTCGATCGCAATGCTCGGAACACTTAACACAATGACATCGGCATCTTTCACAACGTTGATATCTGTCGTAGCGCGCAACTTTTCATTTAAGTACACATCGGGAAAATATTTGCGATTTTGATGATGCTCATTGATATCATTGATTTCAGCTTCATCCAAGCCGTAAATAATCACGTCCTCATTTTTATCCTGTAAAACCTGTGCTAAGGCAGTACCCCAGCTTCCGCTTCCGATAACAACTGTTTTCATAGGCTACCTACTTTCTTTCACGCGCAATGATACGAAGTGTCGTTCCTGTAAAACCAAAGGCCTCGCGCAGACGATTTTCCAAATAGCGCTGATAGGAAAAATGCAGCAGGCTCGGATCGTTCACAAACAGAACGATTGTCGGCGGTGCAACTGCGACTTGAGAAGCATAATAAATCTTTAAGCGCTGCCCCTTGTGCGTCGGCGGCGGTGTCATCAGCTGAGCATCCATAATGACCTCATTGAGAATATTGGTTTGAATTCGCAGTAACGAAAAGTCATGGACCTCGTCGATCAAGGGCAACAGCGCATTGACACGCTGTCCGCTTTTCGCCGATACAAAGAGAATCGGCGCATAATCCAAATAAATAAACTCTTGACGAAGCTTTTTCGTTATCTGATTCATAGTTTGTTCATCTTTTTCAACCGTATCCCATTTGTTATAGACAAGAATTACGCCCTTGCCTGCTTCATGGGCATATCCCGCAACATGCTTGTCCTGTTCTCTGATCCCGAGCTCACCGTCAAGCACGACTAAGACGACATCACTGCGCTCGATTGCGCTCATCGCTCTTAATACACTGTATTTTTCGATTGCCTCATAGACCTTGCCGCGCTTTCTGATACCTGCCGTATCAATAACGACATAGTCCTTGTCCTCATGATGAAAGGGCGTATCGATCGCATCTCTTGTAGTACCCTCGATTTGACTGACGATTGAGCGTTCCTCTTTTAATAAGGCATTTACCAATGAAGATTTTCCGACATTCGGACGTCCGATCAGACAGAATTTCGTCATGCCCTCATAATCGTCCACTTTTTTATCGGGAAAGCTTTTCAATACCTCATCCAATATGTCACCGATACCGATGCCGTGAACACCGGAAATCGCAATCGGATCACCGATACCCAAATTATAGAATTCATAAATATTTGCCTGCATTTCGGCATTATCTACCTTATTGACCGCTAAAATAACAGGCTTTTCACTGCGCTGAAGCATTCGTGCGATATATTCATCATCATTGGTGATGCCTTCCTTACCGTTGACGACAAAAATAATCACATCGGCTTCATCAACGGCGATTTCCACCTGCATGCGGATTTCCTCTTGAAACGGCTGATCCGCAAGCTGAATGCCTCCGGTATCAATTAAGCGAAATTCCTGTGTCAGCCATTCCACCTTACCGTAAATACGATCACGTGTTACTCCGGGAGTATCCTCGACAATGCTTTTGCGCTCCCCTATCATACGGTTAAAAATCGTTGATTTCCCAACATTGGGACGACCAACGATCGCTGCGATTCCTTTAATCATAAGCATGCTGTATTGTTAAGATACAGCCCACCTCCTATCCACATGTATCTGTGATGATCGTACTGATTTTCTCAACGACCTCATCTATCGTTAAATTGCTTGTATCAACAACGATTGCATCCTCCGCCTGCTTCAGCGGGGATTCTTTGCGATGCGTATCCTGATAATCGCGCTGAACGATATCCTGATAGATCGTATCATAATCGGCACTGATTCCTTTTTGTGCGTATTCGTCGAAACGGCGCTTGGCTCTTGCTTCTACACTGGCCACCATATAGATTTTTACATCGGCATCAGGCAAAACAACGGTTCCGATATCGCGTCCGTCTAAGATATAGCCCTTTTCCTCTGCGATTTCCTGCTGCATCGCTACTAAGGCCCTGCGAACCCCTGCGAAGGCAGATACCTTTGAAGCAGCCATAGAAATATCATTGCTGCGTATTTCAACACTGACATTTTTATCGCCGATATAAACCTGCTTATTATCGTCAAAGCGAATATCCAAGTGCTTTACCATATCGCTTAAGGCAGCTTCATCGCTCAATGATATTCCCTGCTTCACTGCCGCAAATGCACAACAGCGATACATTGCTCCGGTATCTAAATGCATCAGTTGAAATTTTTTAGCCAATAGGTCCGCTATCGTACTCTTTCCGGCAGCACTCGGACCGTCAATCGCAATATTTATTTTCATATTAAACCAATCCTCCGGCCTGAATGACCCAATAAATAATAATACCGATAATTACAAGCAGCGCTAAAATCAAGCATCCCAATATGACATTCAGCATTTTATTGGTTTTTTCAACGCCCTCGCTTAAATCATTAAGATCGTCCTCATATTCATTCAGCTGAACCCGAAGCTGTTGTGTTTCCTCTACAAGCTTCTGATGCAGTCTTTGTTCACGTTCTACCTCAGCCTGCAGCTCCTTTGTGGCAACCGGTTTCGGCTTTGGCTTATGTGAAGCACTGCGTTTTTCCTGTTTTTCACTCGGTTCAGCTATGACTTTTGCATTGCTGTTTACTTCCTTGATTTCTGCGACAGGCTTTTCCTTTTGCTTTTTCAAGCTCAGCTTTTTGGCCTGCTTCGGTGTGCTCTTTGCTTCACTTTGCTCCTGCAGAAGCTCTGCCTTTGATGCTTCGATCGTAACATCCTGTTGAGGTTGAGCTTCGACCTTTGGCTCCTCAACACTCACCTCTTGTGCTTCAATCGGTGCGATTTCCTCTTCTAACAGGCTTTTGACCTGTGCCGCAATATCCTCACGATTCATTACGGCCGCATCCTCGTGCTTCACCTCTTTGATATCCTCTTCGATATTTTGAATGTAATCACTGCGCTTCGCTCGAGAAACGGAATTTAAGCGATTCAAAATATCGATTTGGGTATTTTCACTTTCACGATTACCCTTTTTTATATTATATTCACGAACCTCATTGATAAAATCATCTAAATATTCATTGCGAAATTCCTGCATCGTAGAATCATTATCATCATAAATCGATGTTTCGATTCGTTCACGCTGCGGTGCATTAGGTTCTTCCTCAGTAATTGTTACTTTTTTAAAGATTGAAGGATCGATTTCATTTAAACGCTTTGCATAAGACTGCAGCTTTTCTTCCGGCGGTGTATCCGTACCGATGCTGTCATCTTCAATCTGCTTACGCAAATCTTCATAGCGCTTGACCCTTGATAAAGTTTCCATAAGAAAAACCTCCTAATCAAATATTATTATACCAAACTTCTGCATGAAATGGTATGGATAATTCATAGAAATCAGGTAAAGTTGAAAAAAGGGTGATTCATTGTCACGGTAACAAGTGCTTCTGCAGGCGGAAAAGACATGAAATCATGATTTCATGTCTCAGTAAGTATTATCGTAAGTTATTCATTGATTACATCAGACTTTTATAGCGAATTGCCGCTGCGAAGCTTGAAAACGGTACAAATACCGCCAATGCCATAAAGGCCAATACATCGATGTTTGCCGTAAAGCCCTGAAGTTCGTAAAGATATGCCAAAACTGCCAAATAGACAGCACATAAAATGAAATCCTTGCCTTCCAGTGTCTTGCAGTTTTCTTGATAAAAGGATTTGGATATGATTAAGAAAATCAAAAACAGCGGAATGCTTTCATAGATCACCGGATCGATAAAGCACATCATATGACCGAAGCAAAGCAGCAGGCAATATAATACAGTTGCGGTAAACAGATTCAGCAGCATAACGACACCTCTGTGATTATCATGGTTATTTCACTGAGATATATACCAAATCATTGATGCTTTCATCAGAAATTGAATAGCTCAACTGTAGCTGTTTGTTATTTAAGTGAATCATACAGCTTTCCTCATCGTATTCAATGGAAATGCGAATATCGTGATATATAAATGTCTCCGGCTTGGAAATACAGGCTGCTTCCTGTGCTTGCCTATCAAATTCAAGTTCGATCTTTGTTTCATTTTCCTTATCCGCATCCTTAAACACTTCTTTCCCGTCTGTATCGATTTCAAATTCGGTATCTGTATCCTCTTGGGTATAATTTTGTTCGATATCAATCATACACTGCTTCATCTGTGACAAGCGCTCCTTTGTTCGATAGATGGAAGCGATTTGTGCATCATAAAGCAGCATATTCTGCTTGGCATTTTTCAGTGATACTGCCGAAGCAATTATCAATACAGCGGCAATCGTAACGATATTCAGCCACATAAGTGCATAGATGCTGAAAAAGCCGTTATTTTTCACAGCCGAGCACCGCACCTTTCTTTTGATGATTTCGTTCATAGCTCATATGATAACAGCTGCCTGACCTTGTAAAGCGAACACTGTCGATATCCTGCAGGATTACCTCAAAGCCCTTCCGCTTTACCAAAGCATTTTTATATTGGGTGAAATAAAAATCCTCTTGATGATAGATAAAATGAAGCTCATTTTGAACGATCCGAATGCTTTTACTTTGTGCCAGTATCAGCTGAAGCTGCTTGATCGCCAAAATGTCCTCAGCTTCATGATTTATCCTTGTACTCTTAACGATGATCAGTGCTGTTTGCGATAACACAATACAAAATACAGCGGCACATAATAAGGACAACAATGCTTCAATCATCGTAAAGCCCTGTTCCTGCTTCATAGATTTCATAAATATCTAAATTCTCCTTTGTTTTTAATGAGCTGTGAAAGCCCTTCAGTGCACTTGTAAGCATCAGCAGCAGAATCATCACAAGCATTAAGGCAATCAAAGCATCCAACATCATAAAGCCCTGTTCATTTTTTAACATACATGCGCCCGCTTCCCAGTTGAATCACAAGCTCACTGCTTTGGTCGAAACAGCGACAGTGAATCGTTTTTGCCTTATCTACGTTACCGTTCGCATGGAAAATGACAAAGCCATCACAGCGCATGCCGATATCTACAGTAAGCACATCACTGATAAGCCTCGTTCCTTCAAAATCCACTCTGATATCGTTCATCTCTCGCATTGCCCTTCCCTGTATATACAACAAACGCTCCTTCAGTGCCGCTGTTTTCATATTCATCGTGTGATGATTGCCCTTGAACAGCGGAAGCATGCCCGTTAAACAGATAAAGAGAGCCAGTACGATCAGCATTTCAACCATCGTAAAGCCGTTATCTTGCCTGTGCCTGACCGTTTGCGATTTCAATCATTTCACCCGAAGGACAGCGGCGCTGTGATTCCTTGATATACCCTTCTGAAATCAGCTGTTGTACAGAGCTCGGTGATACGAGATGATCGATTTCATACAACAGAATCTGTGCATTGACAACTTCAATCAATGCCTCACAGCCCTTGTTTTGAATAATCTTTTGTTTTTGTTGAATATTGGGCAATGTCAATAAAAAAATCAATGCGATAATCGATAATACGATAATCATTTCTAATATAGTAAAACCATCTTGTTTTTTACTCATAGTATTCTCCTCCTTTATGAGATAACATATTGTTTAAAACAGTATTTGAGCCCTTCGCTCATTGTTGCTTACATTGTTTCCAAAAGCTGAAGCGGTATCAGCATGATTTGATACACCAAGATCACCATACTGCCGACAAAGCCATACGAGCCGATTTGAATCCCTTTGCCGATACGCTTCAACAAACGCTTCCATGCTTCCTCTTGAAATTCCTGATACTGTACAAATGCCGCTTCCATATTCTGCGTATGTGTTCCGATATGAAAATGCTTGATAAAATTCGCATCGAGCCAGATCTGTGAGTCAAGACATTCATTTAATGTAGTGCCGTTATTCAGCTGCTTCTCGATTTGTGTTGCACAAATTGATAACAGTGATGCTTGATCTAACTGTGATAAAAAGCTGAAAGCATTTCTTGTTGATATGCCGTGCCGTAAAAATTCAGTATAATAAGCAGCCAACAAATACGAACAGAACTGTTGCGGCAGTCTTGTAAAGCGCAGTCTATGCAGTACGAACAGCTTTACAGACAATGATTTTTTCATTATCAGCATCAATAGAATACAAGTGATGATTCCCCATAAAACAATATGAGAAAACAGCTTTAACACAGCGACTGCATGTAAGAGAAAGCCATTCGAGGACATATCGAAGCCTTGCATAAGCTGCGGCAGTATAAACGATGTGAACATTGTCAGTGTTAAAAATGACATCAGAAATAAAAACATGGGATAGCTCATTTCCTTCAACAGCTTGCTTTTCAACTGTTTTGTAATATCATCAATTGATAAGGCGGATAAAATCGCATTCGGCAATGAGGTTATGTTGAGAAAAAAGCGCAGATGCTCATAAAACGGCTCTCGATGTCCCTCGATAAGACATTCACTCAAGGGCTTGCCCTGTTCCATCGCATGAAATAAGCGTTGATTGCCTTGAAGCATTTCATATGCCTCACGAAACGGATAGCCTTGATGTAAAAGCTGTGCCAATGCCTCCCACTCATAGCGCTTCAAGGTACAGATCGCCGCTTGCCGCTTCTGTTGAAATAAGTCCCGCGCGGATTGCCTGTTTGATTTTGGCATAGATATCCTCATGCCGATCGATTGCTTGGTTTGCCAAGGCCTTTCGGAGCTGTGCTCCTTGCAGAATTTCATAAATACAGATTCGCTCCTTTTCTTTTTGTTGATGAGGATACAGTCGCTGTGAACATACAGCTGTCAATGTATCCGATAAATCATGATTACTGATACCAAGCTCATTTAAGCGCTTGATTGCCTCTGCGGCATTTTTGGCATGGACGCAGGAGAAAACCATATGACCGCTCAAGGCACAGCGATAAGCCATTCGGGCACTGTAGGCATCACGGATTTCACCGATCATTATCACATCGGGATCATGACGCATAAATTGGCGGATTCCTTCCTCATACGTAAAGCCTGCCGCTTCATTCACCTGCAGCTGCACAAAACGCTCATCATGAATTTCAATCGGATCCTCCAGGGTCATGATTTTATGGCGACCGATGGCGGCAATTTCCGATAATAAGGCATAAAGTGTCGTTGTCTTCCCGCTGCCGGTAGGCCCCGAAAGAATCACCATACCGCTTGTCTGTTTGATCCAACCCTCAAAAATCGCTGTTTGTTTCTCATCATGACTCAATTCCTTTAACGCAATTCGATGATGATTGTTTAAAATTCGCAGTACTCCGGTTTGCGTATCATACGATGAAATCAGTGAAAAACGAAAGGATAAGGTCATTTGATTCCAGACAAAGGAAAAGCTGCCTGATTGCGGCTTGTCACTGTTTCCTAAATCCAAATCCGCAATATATTTCAGATAGTGAAACAGCTTGACGTTAAAGGCTGCACTGTGGATAGTCTCCATTCCCTGTTTGCCTCGCATCATAATTTTTAAGCAGTTATGATGATAATGAAAATGAATATCGGTAGCTTGTTTTCTCATCGCCAGGCTTATTAATTGATACAGCATGTTTTGCATTTAATCACCTCCTATATTACATCTACACACGGAATTGGAAAAATACAAAAAAAACTTAATTTTTTTTATTTTTGATTCTTGTGATAAGTGACAACGGAAAAGAAAGTGGATATATGAACTGATAAATCACCAAAAAGCCGATAAAAAAAGCACAGCGTGTGCCGTGCCTATCTTTATTAATTTGTTATTAATTTAAAAACGGATTATGTAGCAGCTCCTCTTGAAGCGTAGTCGTAGGACCGTGTCCCGGATAAATCTTTAAATTCGCATCCATTTGTTTGATTTTCTGCAGTGTTTGAACCATCTTTGGATTAGAACCGGTAATCAGATCGGTTCTGCCGATGCTGCCTTGAAACAGGACATCCCCGCAGATCATATTGCCTTCCCACAGTAATAAGGAGCTTCCCTCACTATGTCCCGGAGCATCGATCAACTCAAAAGCGAACTCACCGATTTGATTGATTCCCGGCTCCAGTCCGATGACCTCAGTTTTTAATATGACTTCATTGTCCATCCCTGCCGATACATTTAAATAAGGATTCGTCAGCAACGGGATATCCAGTGGATTCATATAAACGGCGCAGTCGTAATATTTCGCTAACGGATCGACGCCGGCAATATGATCAAAATGTCCGTGAGTCAAATAAATTCCGTCAACAAAGCCGCCCTGCAGCTCTATCAGCTTTTGAATTTTGGGGCTTTTACTGCCCGGATCAACAATCAAAACATGTCTGTTTTTCCACAGCAAATAACAGTTTGCCGCATAGCTGCCTAATACCAGGGAATCAATCTTAGTGTTCATGAGTATCTCCTCTCTAATAAAAAAGACCTTCGGGGCCCTTTTTATTTTTTCTCTTTATGTAAAGTTTTCTTGTTACAACGTGGGCAAAATTTATTGATCTGCATACGTTCCGGATTTTTACGTTTATTTCGTGTTCCGATGTAGTTTTCTTCTCCACACTCCGAGCACTTGAAAGTAATACGATCTCTCATGTTATACCTCCTCGTCCTTACTTGCTATAGCATTATAGCATACAATGGTGTAAAATGCTAATATTTTTTGTTAAACTGTTATAAATACGTGCTAAACCTCAAGGCTTCAACTCATAATAGGCTTTAATGACCTTCGGCATGATTTCGCTCGTACAAAGATTACCGCCTAAATTGTTGACATTTGATGAAGTCGGAGCGGCACAGACGAAGGCCACCTCAGGCTTTTCGTAAGGCCAAAAACCAATCAATGAGGAATTCGTTGATTCATGACCGTTGATCGTTACCTCGGCAGTTCCTGTTTTCGCAGCGATATTATGTCCGATCGTTGCCAAGGCGGAGCCGCAGTGATAGCCGCTGCCGGCAACACATTGGCGAAAACCCTCTCTTACCGTTTTCAAATTTTTATTATTGTCGCTTAAGGTAGATAATACCTCCGGTTCATTGACATATACCAAGGAATCACTATTGACTCCGAACGCCCCGCTGACTAAGCGAGGCTTAACTTTTTTACCGCCGTTTGCGATCGTTGAAACATACTGCAGAAGCTGAATCGGTGTATAGTTGTCATACTGTCCGAAAGAGAAATATAATAGATCGCCCGCAGTTTCCCGATTGCCGGTAAACGCAAGCTGCTCGTTCGGAACATCCAAGCCGGTCAGCACCCCCAACCCAAACATAGAATAATAATTCCGCATCAGCTTAAATACGGCCGCCGCATCATCAATTACCAACGGCCCGTTAGGAATATATGTGCTTTTCGCCAACCGGATAGCGACATTCACCATATAAATATTACTTGATACGCGAAGCGCATCGACAGCATCTACATTGCCGTAGTTGCGATAGGAAGCAATTTGCGGTGTTCCGCTGATTCGCATCGGTCCGTCAAAAATCTGTTCATCTTTTTTGACAACGCCTTCATTTAAGCCCATAAATACAGTAGCACCCTTTACTACCGAGCCCGGTGTGTAGCCCTCAAGATAATTACCGCTGGCATAGTTTATAATTTCATCATCGCTTTTCAGCATTCCGCTCATTGCGTAGATTTCACCGGTATTAGGATTCATCAATGATACAAACAAACGGTCCATATCCGGTCGATTTCCCTTTCCCGCATAGGTTTTCATCGTCTTTTTAAGGATATCATCAACCTTTTTTTGAAACTCAATATCAATCGTAAGCTGGATATCATAACCCTTTTTCCCCGAATTGACCTCGGTAAAGATGGCATTTCCGTCGGTATCGTATTTTATCGTGCTTATTTTAGAGGTTCCTGACAATAATTCCTCATACTGCTGCTCCAATCCGGATTTACCGACACGCGAATTCATCTCATAGCCCTTAGCACTGTAATACTGCATCAATTCCGACGGAAGTCCCTGTTTACTCGTAGTAACCTGCCCCAACACATCACGCAGGGTATTTTCATACGGATATTCACGCTTCCACGAACTGAAATCCACGTCAAATCCCGGGAAATCTGATTTATGTTCGGTCAAGTACGCAACCTTGTCCTCGTCAACGCTTTCCATGATAACACGGGAATGAGAGCTTTGAGAATTGATCTCCATCGCATGATAAACGACCCATGCGGCTTTTGTAGAAGCATCCATTGCTTCATCGATCATTTCCTCGCTGATCCGCTCCAGCTTCAATTGATAAATTTCATCATCACTCAGCTTCAGCTCCGCTTCACTCAACAGATGATTTGCCTGATCGTTATAGCCGTTCGCATCGGTATGCAGTGTAATATAAGCGTCCTGCAGATCACGAAGCGTCAAGTCCTTTGTTGAGATGTCAAACTGTTTTGCGAATTTCATCGCAAGCTCCCACTGCTCCTCTGCTGTTACATTTTCCGTCGGATAGTAAGTGATATTCATTGAGCTTACGGTTTTTACGACCTGCTTGCCGTTTCGATCGATCATCTGTCCGCGCGGTGTGGAAATCACCTGCTTTTTCATTGAATAAATATCAAGCTTGGTCGCATATTCCTCTTTTTGTCTTACTTGAATATCAATTAAGCGTCCGGCAATGCACACAAACAACAATACCGTTACAATCGCAACGATCGTCAGTCGCTTATTGACGATTTTCTGATAATCATTTTGCTTCTTTAATAAATCGCTGCTGCGACGCATATGTTTGGCATCAATATCACGAAACGGATTTCTGAGCACACCGAACACCTCCTTTTGTCCTATTATTATAATACAAATCATGGCCCGATTACCAGTCCCATTCCGGTTTTTATCCATATCTTTCTCATGATTTATTTCATTCCTGTCCGCGGAAGCAGAAATCAATAAAAAACAGGATGTGTATTCTGAGTATATCATAAGCTCAGCCGAGTCAACTGCATCGGTTGTTGTACACTGTTCTCTGTTTTATGATTCATAAGTATTTCACTCCTATAATATTTTCTGAATAAAAAGCATTTCACTCCTAACATTTTCTTTGCGTTTCACACAACAGATAAGTTATAATGTAAGTGAGGTGATTTTATGATCCATACACGTAATCAAACAATATCAATGACGGTCGGAAATATCGCACTCGGCGGTAATTCACACGTCATTATTCAATCCATGTGCAATACGAAAACTGAAAATACACAGGCAACGATTCAACAAATTCTCGATTTAGAAAAGGCCGGCTGTGAAATCGTTCGCTTAGCTGTGATCGATGAGGCTGATGCCAAGGCAATTAAAACAATCAAGAAGCATACGCATATTCCGTTGGTTGCGGATATTCATTATGATTATCGCATTGCCCTGATGGCAGCCGAATACGGAATCGATAAGATTCGTATCAATCCCGGAAATATCGGTAAAAGAGAAAATGTGGAAACCGTCGTAAAGGTATGTAAAGAAAAAAAGATACCGATCCGCATCGGCATTAATTCCGGTTCATTGGAAAAGGATATTCATGAAAAATACGGCAAGCCGACAGCTGCGGGTATGATAGAAAGCGCCAAACGCCATGTCGATATATTGACTGCCTTTGATTTTCATGATATCTGTCTGTCGTTTAAATCCAGCGATCCGCTTCTTTGTATCGAGGCCTATCGCTTAGCGGCTGAGGTTTTCCCTTATCCGCTTCATCTCGGTGTTACCGAAGCCGGTACCTATATCGGAAGCGCAATCAAAAGCAGTATGGCACTCGGCACCCTATTAAACGAAGGCATCGGCAATACGATCCGTATTTCGGTCAACGGTGATCCGCTCCATGAAATCACGATTGCCAAGCAGCTGTTGAAATGCTGCCGCTTGATCGATCATGTACCGAATTTAATTGCCTGTCCTACCTGCGGCCGCACACAGTGGGACATCAATTCCGTTGTCGCTGAAATCGAAGCATTTTTAAACGGAATTCACAGCGATATCACAGTCGCAGTCATGGGCTGTGCAGTAAACGGTCCCGGTGAGGCAAAGCATGCCGATATCGCCATCGCAGGCGGTAAAAAGGAAGGACTGTTGATCAAAAAAGGTGTAATCATCGAAAAGCTTCCGCAGGATAAAATCGTTGAGCGCTTGAAACAGGAAATCCTGCATATGTGTGCACAATAAGCGAAATGATAAAATCTTGTATCAAACAATTCGATCGGTAATTTTCAAAGGCTGCATACTTCTGCAGCTTTTTATATGTCCTTGTTCCCTTTTCCTTTTTAATCAATTCATTGAATTCACAAATAATCAAATAATCTGACATATAGTGTTATTTCCACTGGACAATAGTGCTTAAGCATGCTAAACTTTAAGTATCGTATACTTTCTAAAGAGCTTAAAAAAAACAGAAAAGGAGATGAATTATGAAATTACCAAAATGGGAATACCCTAAATGGGATTCAAACGGCATCAGATGTCGTGATGAAGAAGAAATGGATCAAATTATGAATGATATTCAAGAATATGTGGATACAAACAATAAAGAATCCTTACGCCGATATAACGATATTTGGGATCGAATCAGTGTAGAAAAAGGCTTTGATGACGATTCTGTCTATGATTTGATAGACAGACTTGACACTGACTCTAAAATTTTTATTTTTGCGGCTGCAGCCGATATTTGGGATGTGCTTCACCCACTCACTAAAGAGGAGGAAATAGAGCGCTCACGCACCGCAAGAAAATCAATAATCGAAAGAGGAATTCTGCCGTAGGGCGTAAATTCCGGTGATTATTTATTATACTTATTATCGCTTAATTCCAATATATAATCAGCACTGACCTTATAAAGCGTACACAGACTTTTTAAATGTTCTGCCGATAAATTCCCCACCCCCCTTTCAAGATCGGAATAATAGCGCTGACTGATACATAAATAATGCGCAACATAGACTTGCGTAAAATCATTGTCTTCTCTCAAATCACGAATTCGCTTAAATACCATGTCGATATCACCTGGAATCATTATAAATAAAAAACAATTAGAGTTTTGGTTTATAGTGTGAATAGCACTAAATATTATGGTCGGAAATTTGGGATGTATACTTATACAATGACGGAATAGATTACTGTGATACATCAGTCTGTCAGTTAAAAAAAGGACTGTATAAACAATCCTTTGAAAAGTAAAGCTATCAATCGATTTTTAGATAAATCGCTGTTGAATAGCTTTTTTTATTACCGCTTATTGATAATTCAAATACGGAATTATTTCACTTCTTTGAACACAAAGCCTTCAATGAGTACATCAACAGCAGGACGATCGTTGACGCCTGTCTGCACATTGGCAATTTTTTCAACGACATCCATTCCCTCGATCACCTGACCGAATACCGTATGCTGGTGATCCAAATAAGGAACACCGCCTACCTCACGATATTTTTCCTTGACATTTTGCGGATGGACAAAGCCGGCATTGTTCCAGCCCTTTTTTTCTGCCTGTGCATAAATGCTTTGGAAATAATCTTCGCTGAACATGTCTTGATCCTTGTTTTGTACGATAAAGAATTGAGAACCGTTTGTATCCTTACCGGAATTTGCCATTGACAGCGCACCGGTGAAATTATACAGCTGATCGCTGAATTCATCCTCAAACGGTTTGCCCCAAATACTTTCTCCGCCGCGGCTGTTGCCGAGCGGATCGCCGCTTTGAATCATGAAGTTGGGAATCACACGATGAAAGGTAATATGATTATAGTAGCCTTCCTTCGCATGCGTCACAAAGTTTTCCACTGCTTTGGGGGCGACCTTCGGAAACAGATGAATTTTAATATCACCTAAGCTTGTAGACATCGTTGCGATGATATCGCCGCTTTGCGGCTTTTCAAATTGTAATAAGGTAACATCCTTGGGAATACCGGCATTCTCATCCTCATTTTTTTGTTTATTGTCGCAACCGGCAAATAAAAGCAGAGCTGCCGCAGCTAACAGACACCATTTTTTCATAATCTTACTCCTTGTTTAATTTTATCTTGAAGCTGTTCATCAAAGCTTCCCGACTTCAGCATCGCAATTTCCTGTTGATACGGAGGATTATCCTCAATATAAGGGGTTTCTAAAATCTTGACCACATTTTCCAAGCTCGGATGATGCACGATATGATGCAGCGTTTGATAGCCGATTTCACCGAAGCCGATATTGGCATGGCGATCCTTTTTAGCTCCCTGTATATTTTTAGAATCATTCACATGGATACATGCCAAACGCTCTAAGCCGATGATGCGATCGAATTCCTGCAGCACCTCATCAAAGTGGGCAATATCATAACCGGCATCGTGAATATGACACGTATCTAAACAAACGCTCAATGCCTCACCGTGCTTGACATGATCGATGATATAGCGCAACTGTTCGAAGCGATAACCTAATTCACTGCCCTTTCCGCTCATTGTTTCAAGCGCAATCGATACATTGCCCATATTCTGCATTGCCTCATCAAGTCCGCAGACGATTTTATCCAGTCCGGCCTCCTCGCCTGCCTTTACATGGGAACCGGGATGAAGTACCAAATAGGAAGCCTCTAATTCTTTGACGCGCTCAATTTCCTTTGTCAGAAATTCAACTGCCAGCTCATAGGTTTCCGGCTTCAGACAATTCGCAAGATTAATGATATACGGAGCATGGACGATCATTGACTGCTTAGAGATGCCGTGGCACTTCATCAGCTCATGCGCTTCCTTTACCTTCATTTCACTGATCGGCTTACGTCTTGTATTCTGCGGCGGTCCCGTATAAATCATCAATGCATTCGCATCATAGGAAACTGCTTCCTTTACCGCTCCCAACAAATAATCGGGAGCACTCATGGATACATGAGAACCGATAATCATAATCTATCCCCTCTCTTTTCTATTTGTTTAGCCTTGGCCCGTTCCTTTTTCTGTCGCTGAATGTCCTGTTGAATCAGCGCTCGTTTTGCCTTGCGCTTGAGCTTTTCAACCTCTTGTTTGCGCTTTGCCTTATAGCCCGGCTTTATCTTTTGTTTTTTACGCTTTATGATTTTATTGATTTCAGCACTTAACGGATCCTCCGGTTTTGCTTTTTTTGCATTCTTGGCTGATAACTGCTGCCAGCTTCCGTTTTTATAACGGCGATGCGCAAAGCTGATACCGCGCTTCTGCAGTGCTTTGATCATTGCCTCATCGCTGTCCTGATACAGTGCGTAACAAATTCCGTCCTTTCCCGAGCGACCGGTACGACCGCTGCGATGAATATAATAATCCAATTCCTTAGGAAAACCCATCGAAATGACATGCGAAACACCGTCGATATCTATTCCTCGCGCCGCAATATCCGAAGCTACGACATAGGCTTTATCCAGCTTCATCAGCTGCTTCATGGCCTTCGTACGTTCACGCGGTGTTAAACTGCCGTGCAGCTCAATCACTCCGTAATTATGTTCCCGAAGCATTCGTGCCGTCAAAGCCGCCTGTTGTCTTGTATTCGCAAAGATCAAGCATACATACGGCTGAAAGGCCGGCAGTAATTCCAATACCGCTTCCTCATAACTCAGATGCCTGCAGGGTATCAGCACATGCTCGATATTAGGCTGAAACAATCGATCGTTTTTAACCTGAACCGTTGCCGGATTTGTCATATATTTCTTTAAAAACGGCTTTAAACCTTCCGGTATCGTTGCCGAAAAGCTCATCATCTGTAAAGCCTTGTCCATACGGGAAGCAACGATATCGATATCCTCTAAAAATCCGAATTCTAAGGTCATATCGGCTTCATCCACAACTAAGATCTTCACATGCTGAAGCATCAGCGTCTGTTCCTGTAAAAACAGATCTCGAATTCGTCCCGGTGTACCGATAATCACATGCGGCTGAACCTTAAGACTTTCATTCATGCGTGTTTTTTCCATACCGCCCGTAATCAAGCGTACTGCCAAATTAGGATCGGCCTCCTGCATCACCTTTGAGCGCTCATACAGCTGTATTGCCAACTCACGCGTCGGAACGGTAATCACTGCCTGTACATAATTCTTGGTCGTATCGACAAGCTCCATGATCGGAATTAAAAACGCATGCGTCTTTCCTGTTCCGGTTGCGGATATACCGATGATATCCCTTCCCTTACATGCCAACGGAATTACCTCTCTTTGAATTTCTGTCGGCACAATAAAATGATTCAACTGAATCATTTTCGCTGTTGTATCCTTTAGCTGATAGTCACTGAATCGACTTTCACTCATGATTTCACCTCATTTTCAATCTGAAAGCTGTAAAAAGCATTTCTTTGTCTGCCTTCTGCTTTTAGATTCTTTCTTATTATACAGAATTTATCGCGAATGTAAACAAAATATTAGAGAAACACCGTGGAATACGTTATAATAATAGCGAGGTGATTCTATGGAAATCATTAAAGTAGCACCCCGAGGCTATTGTAAAGGTGTAATCAGAGCCATTCGTATGGCAATGGATTGCAGGAAGCAATATCCCGATCAAAAAATAACTATTTTAGGAATGCTGGTACATAATCATTTTGTTATGGAAGCATTGGCCTTGAATCATATTCAAATGATTGATGATCCGAATAAAACAAGAGAACAGCTGTTAGAGGAAATCACTGAGGGTGTGGTGATCTTTACCGCCCACGGCATTGCCCCGCAGGTAATCGAAAAGGCCCGACAAAAGGGCTTAATTTGTGTAGATGCTTCCTGTCCCGATGTATTAAAAACCCAGAATTTAGTGAAGGAGAAGCTTGCGGACGGCTATGAAATTTTATATATCGGCAAGGCAAAGCATCCGGAAGCGGAGGCTGTTTGTGCCTTAAGCAAGCATATACATTTTATGGAGCCTGCCGATCCGATTCCCGATTTAGCGAATCAAAGGCTGTTTATAACCAATCAAACGACAATGTCTGTTTATGATTTAAAGGCATTGTTTGAAAAATTGAAGCAGCGCTTTCCCAAGGCAGAATTCAGTGAGGAGATTTGCAACGCAACCAGGATACGCCAAGAGGCGATTGCCGAGCTTACGGATATCGATGTGCTTTATGTAGTCGGTGATCGCTTCAGCAATAATTCCAATCGTCTGGCGCAAATCGGTAAGGAGCGCGGAATTCCGCACGTTTATTTGATTGATACAGTACAGGATATTGAGGATGAACAATTCAAACAGGCAAAACGAGTTGCGGTTACGGCCGGGGCTTCTACCCCTACCTATTTGACCGATCAAGTCATTGCCTATCTGCAGCATTACGATGCGAATAAACAAAAGCCTGAAATAAAGCTGTCGGCACTGTTAGGAGGAATCATATAATGAGTTCAACAAAGCGTCATTACGGTATTATCAGCACCGCAACAATTGTACCTCGCTTTATCAAAGCACTGCAGGCAAACGGTGATATCGTAGAAGCGATTGCTTCAAGAAGCCTTGAAAAAGCAAAAGCACTTGCTAAGCAACTTGGTATTGAAAAAGCATACGGGTCTTATGAAGCACTGTATGAGGATGAATCGATAGAAGTTGTTTATATCGCTACGCCAAATCATACGCATTATCAAGAGGTCATGAATGCTTTGAAGCATCATAAGCATGTGATCGTTGAAAAGCCTTTTGCGCTGAGCGGCAAGGATGCATTTGAAATGTTTCGGTTTGCGAAGGAACAGGGCTGCTTTTTAATGGAAGCACAAAAAAGTGTTTTTCTGCCGGCAACGATTCGCTTGAAGGAATTGATTGAACAGAAGGTGCTCGGAGAATGTCAACAGATTTCTATGATGTCCAGTTTTCCCGGTGCCTATGATAAGGAGCATTGGATGTACAAGGAAAGCGGCGGTGTATTATACGGCTCTGCGACTTACACGATTGAGTATCTTATGTATTTATTTCATGATCCTGCCGTTGAAATTCAGGCTGCGGTTGATACGGCTGAGAGCGGAGCTGTGATTGATGCCGGTATTCATCTTGTTTTAAACGGACATTTGTTGGCTGACAGTCATATTACGATGAAGGTCAGAACGGACAATGCAGCTGTGTTCTATTTTGATAAGGGATATATTCGGGTTGAAAATTATTGGAAGGCACGTAAGCTTGAGATTCATCCGTATGATGGAGCGAAATATGAGGAAAGCTTCCCTGTTGAGTATGAAATGGTGTATGAAGCAGCGCATGTGGATGAGTGTCTGGATAATCAGCTTTTGACAAGTCCGATTATGAGCTGTGAGCGGACGATCTTGTGCACACAGATGGTTGAGCAGTTGGTAAAGGATGCGCATACGGAGTGAAATCGGATTTGATTCCCTATTTTAGATCTACAATCTGATTCTGAAAAAAGCTTGTCTTTTATTGATACGAAAAGGCAAGTTTTTTATTGTCCTATACAAACAAAAAAACGTATAGAAATCGATAAGCTGCTGATTCAAGCACAATAAAAATACTGCATAGCCCCTCAGCTACACAGTAATATTCATTCGCTTCAACATGACCTCTCGTGCCTGCTGCTCCAAAGAGTCATCCAGTCTTGTTAAATCGGTATACTTCAACTCAGGATTCTGCTTTTTCAAGCACTTATAAATGACAAAATCAGCGACCTCGGGATTTTTCGGAAACAGCGGCCCGTGCATATAAGTCCCGAGCACTTGTCCGTTATAAAAGCCTTCCATATGATCACTTTGATTGTTACCGTAACCGGACAATACCTTACCGAACGGCTTACTGACATTGCGCGTTTGCCCGCCGTGATTTTCAAAACCGATAATTGTTGTCGTAAAATCATCAAGCTGTGCCGAAATAGCGATATTGCCGATACAACGCTGATAATTGCTTCCGGCCTCTGTATAATAATCAAAGAATTTCAAGCCTTCGATTTTCGTACCGTCTGCGGCAATATAGTATTGTCCGAATAACTGATAACCACCGCAAATCAATACAACAAACGTACCCTGCTCCATCGCTTTCGCAATCTGTTCTTTCCGCTTCAACAAATCTTCCATCAACAGCACCTGTTCTCGATCGGCACCGCCGCCCAAAAACAATAGGTCAAATTCGGTCAGATCCATTTCCTGCCCGATTTCCAAGGGAACGATTTCACACTCGATTCCTCTTTTCTCACAACGCTTGGACAGCACCATCATATTGCCCTTATCACCGTAAAGGTCCATGATATTATGATACATCCAACAAACACGTATTTTATTATGCTGCATGAGCTTCATCCTTCCTCATTAAAGCACGTACCGGTGCCAAGGCCGTATAGGTCGCAATGATATAGCTGCGAATATGATAATCATATAAAGTGTCCAATGCCTTCTTTGGATCCTCAATCACAATGATTTCACCCGGATAATCGGCATATTTGATCCGAAGCGCCATATCATAGGCTCTTGTGCCGGAACAGATGATACGCTGCGTAGAAAGCTGTAACACGCGCTCAAACTGTGCATCATAGATCCAAGAAACATCGGTACCATCCTGTGCATTATCATTTAATACGATCATCAAGGCTTTTTCATCTTTATCCAATTCAATGGTTTTCAGTACCTCATTCGCACCGGTCGGATTTTTCACAAGATTCAACGTATAATCATTTCCCTGCCACGCAAAGGTTTCATTACGTCCCGCAGGCTGCTTCGTATGCAGAAAGATGCGCTCACATAAATCATACGGGAGCTGATACAGCTTCGCAACAGCAATCACCGCCATGCAGTTGTAAATCGTATACAAGGAAGCAATCGGCGCATGAAACAAAGTGTTTTCATAACGGAAACTGCCCTGTTCGATCGTAATATCCTCACCGCAGACATCAAGCTTGGGAGTACAATACTCACAATTCGTACATTGAAACATTCCAATATGAGAATACTGATAAAAGGAATAGGTCAACATGTGATTACAGCGAGGACAGAATTTTCCCTCACTTGCCTCCTGCGGTGTACTTGAAGATGCCTCACAGCGTTCAACACCGAAATACAAAACCGAAGCGTTAGGCGCATGATCCTTCACTCGCACCACATTGGGATCATTTCCGTTTAACACCAATGTTCCCTTGAAATCCTTGACCGCTGCTTCTATTTTTTGAATCAGCTGTTCCATTTCTTGGGAGCGATCCAGCTGATCGCGAAAGAAATTTGTCAGTACCAAGGTCGATACCTTAACATGCTTCATAATATAAGGGATATTTAATTCATCAACCTCAAGCACCATCGCATCCGCATCGATCTTACCGCTGATACTCGCAGCGTTGATAAATGCAGTTGCGATTCCTTCCTTTAAATTATCACCCTTGCGATTATTGATGATTTTTTGATTGGAAGCGGTAAATAAATCCGCAATCATATTGCTTGTAGAGGTTTTTCCGTTTGTTCCCGTTACTACGATAATCGGACATGTATAACGAAAACAATCAAAAATATTTTGATTCAGCTTTAAAGCGATTTGACCGGGAAAGGAACCGCCCCTGCCCATACGTCTTAAAATAAATGATATCGCTTTGGTTAACAATAATACCGGTATTTTCATTCGTACCTCCTGAATACAAGGTATTCTATTTCATTGACGCAATAATTTGATCCACACAAGGCTTCATCAGTTGATCGATCAGCGACTGCTTCGCTTCATCGAAATCATCGTCCTTATGAATCATCGCAACGCTTTCCATCATCGGTAATTCACATAATAACTGCAGTTGATTTTGTTTTAAGAACTCCGTCGTATCATTATTTTGATAGATTCTGATCTGTTTACCGCAATCAGGACATAACACATAGCTCATATTTTCAATTACACCGCAGATCGGTATATTCATCTGTTTGCACATATTGATTGCCTTAGTTACGATCATCGAGACCATCGGCTGCGGTGTTGATACCATAATCACACTGTTGACCGGCATACTCTGCATGATCGTTAAGGCGACATCTCCGGTTCCCGGCGGCATATCGATCAATAAGTAGTCTAAATCACCCCACACGACATCGGTCCAAAACTGCTTGACCGCATTGCCGACGATCGGACCGCGCCATATCACAGGCTGATTTTCATCTTCCATCAAGAAATTCAACGACATCAGCTTGATGCCGTCCTTATCGATGACCGGTTCAATCGCGTCATTGGTTCCGTAGGCTTTTTCATGAACAACATTCATTAAGCGCGGAATACTGGGACCGGTGATATCCGCATCCATAATACCGACAGAAAAGCCGCGCTTTCTTAATTCCTTCGCTGTTAAAACGGTACAGCTTGATTTACCGACACCGCCCTTTCCGCTCATAACGGCAATCACATGCTGAATATGATTTTTAGGATTATTGACGATTCCGCAAGCATCCTCTTTTTTTCCGCATTTTCCTTTACTCGGACAAGTATTACAATTACTCATATATATTCTCCTTATCTGTTTCTGCCCTACGGCATTCTCATTCTGAATTTATTTATTTGTTTACCACTGATTCATCTTCATTGATTCTGTTTACCGGGAATGAAATCCCTTCATTTTCGATGAACCATTCACCGTCATTCATTGAAGCATTTCTATCGCAAAAACCTCAAAAGCGATTGTCCGCTGTGTGCTTTAGAAAGCTGAAAGTTATCGGCAACGGTGTTTCCGACACAGGCAAAGCTGTCTTGAACAGGCAATAAGCCATGCCCCTTCATATCCTTGCCATAGATCAACAGCGGCACTGCCTCTCTTGTATGATCGCTGCCCGTAAAGGTCGGATCGTTTCCGTGATCGGCGGTAATCATCAATAGGTCATCAGCTCTGAGTTCATTGAATAATTCTCCCAGTAAGGAATCAAATCGTTCCAACTCTTGAGCATAGCCGATCGGATCGCGACGATGGCCCCACAACGCATCAAAATCAACCAAATTGACAAAGCACAGCCCGTTAAAATCACGCTTCAGCATATCAATCGTCTGTTTCATTCCGATAACGCTGTTTTGAGAGCGATAGCTTTCGGTAATGCCCTCATTCGCAAAGATATCAGCGATCTTACCGATACCGATCACATCAAAGCCGCTGTCCTTAAGCTCATTCAATACCGTTCGTCCGTATGGCTTTAATGCATAGTCATGACGATTGGCGGTACGCACAAAATCATCTTGATTATTACCGATAAAAGGACGAGCGATCACTCTGCCGACCCGCCATTCCTCTTTCAATGTCAGCTCACGGGCAATTTCACAACAGTGATAAAGCCGCGCTAAGCCAAAGCTTTCCTCATGTGCGGCAAGCTGCAGGACGGAATCGGCTGAGGTATAAATAATCACGCTGTTTTCTGAAAGTGCTCTTTCACCGAGTTCCTTTAAAATCGCTGTGCCGCTGCTTGCCTTATTGCCGATAAATGCACAGCCGCACCGCTCTGTCAGCTCCTTCAATAATTCATCGGGAAAGCCGTCCTTTGTAAAGGTCAAAAACGGCTCGGTAACGGGAAGTCCCATCATTTCCCAATGACCGCTGATCGTATCCTTTCCCTTAGAAGCCTCAAGCAGCTTCGTATAATAGCCGAGCGGCTCTCGATTTGCCTTACAGTGAATCAGCGGATGCAGATTCGCCAGGCCAAGTCTTGTCAGATTGGGTATATGCAGCGAAGGTACGGCGGCATCGATATGTCCGAGCGTATCACTGCCTTCGTCATGATAAGCGATCGCATCAGGCGCAGCTCCGACTCCCAAGGAATCGATCATTATCGTTATAATTCTTTGATATCTCATTGTCTACTCCTTCTGTTTCGAGCGCGGATGAAAGGAAGCATAAGCCTCTTTCAGGCGTTTATTTTGAACATGGGTATATATCTGGGTCGTTTTGATATCGCTGTGCCCGAGCAGCTCCTGAACGACACGTAAATCAGCACCGCCGTCCAACAAATGCGTCGCAAAGCTGTGACGGAAGCTGTGCGCTGACAGGCTTTCATCTAAATTCATCTCCGTAAGCTTGGTTTTAATCAAACGGTGCACATATTGTCTGCTTGCCGCATTGCCTAAATGATTCAAAAAAACATTCGGCATACGCTTTTTCTGCCACTTGGGTCGCACCGTAGTAACATAATCACGCACGATTTGAACCGCTCGCTGATGAATCGGTATCATACGCTCCTTATCCCCCTTGCCGATCACCCGCAGAAACCCCTGTTCCAAATGCAGTTGATTCATCGTTAAGGAACAAAGCTCACTCACACGCAGACCACAGCTATATAACAGCTCCAGCATCGCATGCTCAAACAAACCCTGATCATCATCTTTGAAGCTGTCCAAAAGCTTTATGATATCATGCTCATTGAAGTATCGCGGCAGCTTTCGACCGTCCTTCTTTGAATGAATGAACAGGCTCGGATCGTTTTCCTTCGGATAAGTAAAGGTAATATAATGATGAAAATTATGCAGTGTGGAAATCATTCGATTTACGGAATTGCTTTTCTTTACTTTACGCTGTTCCTGTATAAAATCCTGAATATCCGCATAGCTGATATCATTGATCTGATGAAGCTCGCGCATTGTTAAAAAAGACTCATAAATATGTAAATCACGAGTGTAAGCCTGAATGCTTGTGATTGCCTTTTGATCTACAACACTGATATGATGAATATAGTCTTCAATCGCATCGTGAATCTGCATTTTTATCACCATGTAATATTATACCACAATTCAGCACCGATTACGCAAGCAGTAAGTATTTATCAGCGTTTTGTCGTATGAATCGGTAAAATACGGCAGCCTGCCCTTCCGCTTTTCATCGCTTCGATCAATACACTTTGTGCATCGCTTTTTGCTTCATCATAGACAAGCTGTATCTTTTTCACCTCCATATGATTTTCACGACAGCCAAGCGCAATATCTATCAGACGATCACTGCGCTGAATCATATAAAGTCTGCCCTTATCGACCAACAGCTCACTTGCCTTTTTTAATAAGGCCGCAAGCGTCAGCTTTGCTTCATGACGAGCATTCGATAAATATTCATTTCGATTCAGCTGTTTTTCATCACTCACCTTAAAATACGGCGGATTACAAATAATACAGGAAACGGGGCGATGGGAAAATGCTAAAATATCACAGGCAATAATCTCTGCCTGTGCATGATGATAATGATTCAAATTATAATCGGCAAGCTCGCATGCTTCTTCATTGATATCCACACCGATCAGGTGCTGCGGGTTTTTACGCATCGCATACAGCAACAAAGCACCGTTATTCGTCCCGATATCCAAAACGATATCCTTTTTTCTGATATCCGCAAACTGTCCCAATAATGCAGTATCGGTATTCGTATGAAACATATCGGGATGCTGATAATAGTAAATATCGGTATTCGGTAAATAATCCAAATGACATTGTGACAGATCCATAAACTTCCTCTTTTCAATTCATAGTTATTATACAAGGAAAGCGGACCCAAATGCAAATACTTCCGACATAAGACATCGATTCACCGATTCCTGTCTAACCTATGGCATGAAAAATCAGCCGATCAGTCGAAACAGCTTGATCAGCTCTACCACAAGTGTTGATTTCACATAAGCCGCAATCAGAACGATAACGAAGCAGATACATAAATCATTCAACACACTGTTGATCAGCAGCTTAAAATTCAAGCGTTCGCGATTTGAGGAACTGTAGATCAAATACATCGATAACTGAATCGCACTGGCGGCAATCAGACACGTAGCTAACAGATCCAAAATCACCTGCGGAGCCAATGTCAAAGCGATTCCCGCAATTCCCTTTAGCTGATAGCTTGCGACAAACAAGGCACAGGAAAACCCGATTTGAAGTCCTTTGGTGAAAATAATAAACGCAATCAACGGAATACCGATAATACTTGTACCGAGAAAAAACACCAACAGGATAAATAAAATGCCGATAAAAAACTGATTCACAAAGGCAGGATACGTGTCATTTACCTCATTGATCGTTGTAAGATAAGATGAAAGTGAATGAATATCGGTATTATCGATATACCTTGATAAGAAAAGTCCCGTAAAAAAGCCTGCGCTGATTAAAATCGCAATAAAGATATAAACATTTTTATATTTATGCAGCAAGCCGTGATAAAATCGTTTGTTCAAGCTCATCACCTCTAACAAAGTGTATGAAAAAAGACACTGACATGTGTCCTTATTTCGTTCGACAAATTATGAGTGCTGCAGCTTTTTATCCGCTGTCGTTAAATGAATTCCCGGTATTTGTGCATTCAGCCGATCAAGTACATCAGAAATAGAATCCTTTGCAGTCTGTTCCTTCAATTCCAGCTGCAGCTGATCAATCGATGTATTGCGGGAGAATAATGAGCCTAAGCCGATACCTAAATGACGAATTGCTTTTCCGTTATGATTGCGGTCAAACAACAACAGTGCCTGTTCAAATAAAATCGTTTCATCATTTGTATAGTCCTGATAGCTCATGGAGCGAACCGCATTGGTAAAATCGAAATAGCGAATACTTAAGGAAATATGTCGGCCCTTTAAATCATCACTCTGTGCACGTCTTGATAAAGCCTTCGCAAGTCTTCTCAATACCGTTTTGATTTCATCATAATCCTCAATATCACGATCTAAGGTCGTTGATTGAGAGATTGATTGAACGGTCGTATTAAAGGACAATACATTCGTATCATTGCCGCGGGCATTTTGAATATAGGAATACGCATGCTTCCCTAACAGTGTCATGATTTTTGTTTCATTGTCAGGATTGGCTAAATCACCGATCGTCGTAATGCCGTTTGCGATCAGTGTCGGATGACTTTTTTTACCGATTCCCCACATTTCGGTTATCGATAAGGGCCAAAGCTTTGCCGCTATCTCCTGCTTTCTTAATACAGTGATGCCCATCGGCTTACGCATATCGCTTGCCATTTTCGCTAAGAATTTATTCGGTCCGACACCGATGCTGCACGGTAAATGAAGCTCCTGATAAATACGCTGCTGCATCGTCCATGCCAAATCAAGCGGCCGCTTATACTGCTTGATGACCTCGGTCACATCAACATAGCACTCATCAATGCTGGCAGGCTCTACATAGGGAGAAAACTGCCTTACAAAGCGAAAAAAGCGCTCACTCAGCTCCTCATACCAAGCGTAATCGCCCTGTACTACGACGAGCTGCGGACACTTTTCCTGCGCCATCATCAACGGCATCGCACTGTGAACACCGAATTCTCGTGCCTCATAGCTGGCCGTAGAAACAACACTGCGCCGATTTAAACCCGCAACAACAACCGGTAAGCCTTCTAAAGCTGAATTTTTCAATACCTCAGCACTCGCATAAAATGAATTCAAATCAATATGAAATAACACACGTCCTGCCATAATCTAACTCCTCATATCTATTATTATAACGGAAAACAGATACTGTTTCCAGTATAAGATAAAAAAGTGAAGGAAGCGGCTATAATTCCTGCATCTCTCACCTTTTCTCTTTTGTATGATCATCTGCTTATATTCGATATCAAGAAATTAATCATCACCGATATCCTTAAATAAAAAAATCCTCACCCTATGTGAGGTAAGCTGTTTATCATTCTATCTTTAACGATACGCATTGATGAAACTTTTATTTTTTAAACGATGTTCCAAACGAAGCTTATCGGCAATCATCGCTATAAATTCCGAATTGGTCGGTTTTGCCTTTGTTGCCGAAATTGTATAACCGAAAATATCATCAATCGCATCAATATTCCCACGATTCCAAGCTACCTCGATTGCATGTCGTATCGCTCTTTCCACTCTGGATGATGTGGTCGCATACTTTCGTGCAATCTCAGGATATAAAACCTTTGTGATCTGTCCTAAAAAATCCACATTTAAATAGGTTTCCAATATCGCTGTTCTTAAATACATATACCCTTTGATATGAGCAGGGATACCGATTTCATGAAGCAGTGAGGTGATTTCACTCTCCAGCTCCAGCTTCAATAAACGCTCCTTTTCATCGTTGCTCACATTCGTTAAGGACATTTCTGAGGACGCACTGTGCACATCTTTCAGGCCGTTGATGATATTCAGCTTTTCTACAAGCTGTTTTAAGTCAAAGGGCTTCATCATCAGATAATCAACCTTAAACTGCTGCACCTGCTTCACAATTAAGTCATTGATGAAAGGGGTTGTGCATATAATATGGTCGACTGATATTTGATGCTCCTTCAGCTCATTCAGGACACTGATTCCGTCTTTTTTAGACATGATAAGATCAAGGACCAAGATATCAATATGCTTGCCATGCAATTCCCTTAAAAGCTGCTCCCCGTTACATGCATTGCCCATGACATGATACACACTGTGCTTGCGTAGTTCTTCTTTCATAGCGTGAATCATATCAAGGCTTTCGTCTGCTATGTAAATCTTCAAATTCTCTTTCATTGCTTCTTCCTCCTACGCATTAATTATAATTCTTTCTCTGGCAATTCGTGTCGTATGATGTCATTTTCATGGAAAAGTTTGTATATTTTTGGTTAAGGATTTTTGTTATTTCACTATCATATGTATAAAATTTAACCTCAATCACAGGAACGTCGAAAAAAGTCGCGGGGATGAAAAAAATGCGTTATAATAAGGTCAAAAGCTATAAGAACAGCTTAACGTTCCTCTTGTTCATAGCGTTCAATAATCCTTTGAACAAGCGGATTTCTGACAACATCAAGACTTGTGAGTTCGGCAAAGGCAATCCCCTCTATGCCCTCTAACAGCTGCTTGGCATTCACAAGACCGCTGGCACTTTTTTGAATCAAATCGATCTGTGTGATATCTCCCGTTATCACAATTTTCGAATGAAAGCCCATGCGCGTAAGAAACATCTTCATCTGAGCCTTTGTCGTATTCTGTGCTTCATCAAGAATAATAAATGCATTGTTTAATGTTCTTCCTCTCATATAGGCAAGCGGAGCAATTTCAATCACTTCCTTTTCCAACAGCTTTTGTACCTGTTCAGCTCCGAGCATATCATAGAGTGCGTCATATAACGGGCGCAGGTAGGGATCGACCTTTTCCTTCAGATCACCGGGCAAAAAGCCGAGCGATTCTCCTGCCTCTACTGCGGGACGCGTCAAAATCAGCTTGGTGATTTCTCCCTTTTTTAACAGATTGGCGGCATATGCGACCGCTAAATACGTTTTACCGGTACCGGCCACACCGCTCGCAAATACAATGTCGTTGGTAGCCATACATTGATACAGATAACGCTGTCCGATCGTTTTCGGATAAATCAGCTTACCGTGTATCGTTTTGGCAATCGGCTTTTGATAGGTCAAAGACAGCTGCTTCAGCTTATCCTGTTTCGCCAGCTTACTTGCGTATATGACATCCTGTTCATTAATTTCAATCGGATGGGCAATCATTTCCAGCAAGGCAAATACGCATTCACTCACCTGCTCCTTGATTGCTTCCTCACCGATTAAAATCAGCTGCATATCACGAACGATCAATTCACACGCAAATGCTTTACGCAATATATCTAAATGACAGTCCTTTGTGCCGCATAATGCCGCAACCTGTTCCATCGTATAATCTGCTAAGGAAATACTGTACTTTTCACTCATAAACTCTCCTTTATTTTGGAGTCGTAATATCCTCCAATAGTGTATAATGAATATCCATACTTATTGTACCCGTATTATCCTTAAATTGCAAAATATTTTCTTTATAAATTCGCTCTCCCTCACGTAAATTTTCACTTGCTGCTCTGCGTGCCGTAAAAAGCAGCTGAAAAAACTGAAACGGCTTCGCGATCGGATTCTTTTCCATTTCTACATGAACCTCTTTCCATGTATAAGCGTATACCTTTCCTTTGACATACAGCTTCTGTTCCTTATTGCTGCTGTCTAACAACAGATTGTCCACTAAGACATCACCGGCATGCACATAATCATTGATCGCGACAAGCTTATTGCCGTGCTGAAGTTCAAAGTGTTCAATCACACCGTCCTTTTGCGCAATCAGCTGATTTCGCTTCAGCGGTGTTATGGTCGCAAATTCCTTTGTGGTAAATTGAATATGATAGCGACTGCCGTTTTTACTGACTTCCATCCAAGCGATATCATTTTCTAAGCGCTTTTTCAAATCAAGCTTCATCTGCTCCATATCGGAATCATAAAACGGCGGCTGATAACCCATTTCCCGTAATGTTTTTTGAATCAGCTGCTTGCTTTCCTCTTTATCACCGCTCATTGTGATTTCAAAAACGGTGTTAGATAACAAAAACCATAACAGAGTGGAAAGCACAACGCATATAATACGTGCAGGCCGCTTCATCTGACGAAATAAAAAGCCAAGCATACCGGTCGTTTTGATTAAGCTTACGTCCTCAATACTATGGGCAATTTGTTTTCGCTCATAGACAGGCGCAAAAAAACGAATCTCGTTTCTTGTTGAATGAAGCTCATAAATACACCAGTCATATCTTTTCACAAGCTGATACAAGCGCTTTAAATCAATTCCGCTCTTCCACTCATCCATTCCCAATATCATTTTATTATGCTTCATGATCAAAAGTGAATCCTTCCATAGTTCCTTCAATTAAAATTTCATCACGAGTGAGAGCGCATACCTTTAAATCCTTACCGCTGATGATCAGCCGCATATCCTTCAAGCGAAGACGGATATCGTTGGGAGATGCCTGCAGCAGCTCCTCATATTGTTCAATCATGAGTTGATTTTTCATCATGGTAAGCATGCATCATCACCTCTACACATCATCATACGCTGACCTGAGAGGAAGTATACCTGCATGCGTAAGAGAAACGCATAAAAAAAGAAACCGATGATCGGTTTCCTTTGTTATTTGCCACGACGAGCTTTACGGGCAGCTTCTGATTTCAGTTTACGGCGTACGCCCGGTTTTACATAAAACTCTCTTTTGCGAGCTTCAGCAAGGGTTCCGTTTCTTGATACCTGACGTTTGAATCTTCTCAGTGCATCATCAAGAACTTCGTTCTCTTTCAAAACTACTTTTGGCATTACTTAACCTCCCTTCTGAAGATTGCACTATAATTATATATAAAACAACCTGAAAATGCAACAACTAACGATAATGTTTTATGTAAATTTTGCCTTTTTTAAAGTGAAACAGCACAATTCGACATTAATTACCGCTGTTTTCATCCTCGATACCGAGGTAATACTTGCGAATACAGTGGCGTGCTGCGATATGATCGCCCAGCCAATCCTCTCTGCCGTCCTCGCGATACATAAACAATTCATCGCCCTTTCCGAGGATCAAAACGGTATCCTTGACATTGGCCGATTCGATTGCCTGTCGTATCGCATCATAGCGATTTTCGATATAGATGCTTTTGGTGTTTTGAATTCCGCCCTTGATTTCATTGGCGATATCACGGGCATTTTCGTTTCGCGGATCGTCCTCGGTCAAAACGATCAAATCACAATAGCGATCGGCAATTTCGCCGAATACCTTACGCTTTTTGGTATCACGCTTTCCTGCCGAACCGAATACGGCGATGATACTGCGGCTTGGATCGGTGATTTCCTTCGCATATTCAAATACCTTCGTTAAGCCGTCCGGTGTATGTGCGAAATCAACGATAACGGTAAACGGCTGTCCTTCATCGATGCGCTCCATTCTGCCCTCGATCTGCGGTAATCGCGTAATATACGGCAATAAGTCATCTAACGCAATGCCGCTTTCACACATTGCCGCAATTGCAGCCAGAAGATTATAGATATTGTACAGAGCGACAAGATTGGTCTCTACGCGATAAACCTCCTCATGATGATACAGTGTAAAGGAAGAACCGTCGGTACCGATATGAATATCATCACCGCGATAATCCGCTTCATTTCCGATACCGTAGGTAACGATACGGGCACTTGTGATCTCCTTCAGTTGTTCACAATAAGGATCATCACTGTTTAATACCGCAACACCACTTTCCTTTAATTGGCGAAACAGCTTTTGTTTGGCGGCAAAATAATTATCGATTGTTCCGTGGAAATCCAAGTGATCGTAGGTCAAATTGGTAAAGATCGCTACATCAAAATCAACGCTCTGTACCCTGCCGAGCTCTAAGCCGTGAGAAGATACTTCTAAAGCACAGGCCTTCATGCCTGCAGTCTCCATATCCTTCAGTGTGCTGTGGATCGATATCGGATCGGGTGTCGTCAAGGAAGGTAGCTTTTTCACATTTCCGTATTGAACCGCAATCGTACCGATATATCCGCACGGCGCAAAATGAGAATACGTATCCGCAATGATACTGGCAACCGACGATTTCCCGTTAGTACCTGTCACACCGAATATTTTCAGCTTTTTACTCGGATAACCGAAAAACTTTGACGCGATAATATTGAGCGTCGCATTTACATCAGTTACCTTGATATAAGCGACACCATCCTCCATCTGTTCGATATCCTTATGATGAACGATGCACAAGGCACCGTTTGTAATTGCCTGCGAAATATAATTGTGTCCGTCATTTTCCATCCCTTCAATACAAAAATACATATCACCCGGCTTAACTAAACGTGAATCACTCTGAATGCCGGTAATTTCCAATGCGGGCGCTTGTTCAAACATCTCTGACAGCTTCATCCGATTACCTCCTGTTCGCATAGCAGCATATCATTTTCATAAGCGCTGATGCGACGTACTTCTAATTGATGCAGACTTGATGCTTCATAAGGGGCATATACCTTGAGATATTCGCTTGTATGACCGCTCATCATACCGTTTGCTTCCTCCTCCCAAAGCACCGCCACCTGCCGATTCACAAAGTCTTTTTGATACCTTTGATACAATTCCTCACTCAGCGCATTCAAACGTGTACTGCGCTGCTTCTTGATTTGATTATTCAGCTGATTTTTCATCAATGCTGCCTTTGTACCGTCACGCTTGGAAAACGGAAACACATGCAGAAAGCTGAGCTGCAGTCTTTTTAAGCAGTCAAAGCCATCCTCAAACTGTGCTTCGCTTTCACCGGGGAAACCGGTAATGACATCGGTAGAAATACTGATGCCTGCGATTTCATTACGAATTTCATTAATGCGTTTTTCATAATCCGCAATCGTATACGGACGATTCATCAGTTTCAATATGTCATTATTTCCGCTTTGAATCGGGATATGCAGATGTCGTGCAATTTTAGTTTCCCGCTTCATCAGCTGAATAAATTCATCACTGATTTCATTGATTTCAATCGAGGAAATACGAATTCGCTGTAAGCCGTCAACATCCTCACACATGCGCTTTAACAGCTCCGTCAGCGTAACAGCATATTCACGTCCGTAGCGACCTGTATGAATTCCGGTCAAAACGATCTCCAAATGCCCGTTTGCGACCAAAGCCCTTGCCTGCGCAATCACTTGATCGGGATGCAGCGAGCGCTCCTTGCCGCGCGCAAACGGTATGATACAGTAGGAACAAAACTGATTACAGCCGTCCTGTATTTTCAAATACGCTCTTGTCTGATGGGTAAAACTTCGTACCGGTATTGCTTCAAATACGCTTGCCGCACGCATATCGCACAGCTGATGGACATGTCTTTTGTTCTCCCATGCCGATAAAATCAGCTTCGGCAGCTCCTCCTTTTGATTGCTTCCGATCAAAACATGAATTCGCGGCTCTTTGCTTAACGCCTGAAATTCACTTTGTGCATAACAGCCTACAACCGCAATCAATGCCTTATCATTCAGCTTTTGTGCCTGATGAAGCTTTTGTCTTGATTTCGCCGCAGCCGTATTCGTAACTGCACATGTATTTATAATATAGATATCTGCAGCTTCCTTAAAAGAGACCTCTTGAAAGCCGAGATCACGCAGCCCCTGTGCATAGCCCTGTGATTCATAGGCATTGACCTTGCACCCCAGCGTGGATATCGCAAATGTTGTCATCGCTTCACTCCTTACTCTTTATTATACAACAAATAGAAGTTCAGGTAAACGAAAAATAACCGCTGTTTTCTCATCAGAGAAAAGCTAACGGTTATGCTTCTGTCTTTTTAGTGATTTTCTTTAAGTATTTTTCCAGCTTCTTTTTCATTGAATCTACGATCAATTCACTTTCCATGATTGCCCTTGTACAGCCTGCTTCATCATTTTTCATAAAGCATTCGGCTATTTTCTTGATTTCTTCAAAGCTTGATCGTGCACTGCGCATCGAATCAAAATTCAAGGTGTGTGTACAATGAAAATTTTCAATAAAATACAAGCGATTCACATCGGGATTATATAATGCAAAATAATGATCATCACCGCAGATATATAAGCAGCTGCTGAAATTGTACATATACGGTAAAACACCGTATGCATTTTCAATAATCACATCCTGAAAGCTGTTGATAAAGCGCTTATACTGCTTCAGCTCCAATAAGACGATTTCCTTGGTATACAGGCGATTCATTCTTACATCAAACATCGGAATATACATATCCTCACCTGCATACGGAAACGACTTTAATTCCTTGCGCATTTGATCGATATCGACATTCATTTGATGTTTGCGCTCCTGATAATCTAAATCGGCCCAAAAGTCGTGCATATCGACATAGGTTGTCAAATAAGTATCCTCAAAGGCTTTTTTATTCAAAATGCCCTCGTAGATCGTTTCTAATTGATAAAAGGACCATTCATCCTTTACGACGCAGGCGATTCCGTATTCCTTAAAGGTAATCTGCATCTGCTTCAGCTTATCACGATAAATACTCAGCTTTTCAATTTTTTTATGATATTTTTTATTGAGGATTGCCTCGATATTTTTCATTTGTAACGCCCCTTATTTCATATTCATAATACATCGACAATACATTGACAATCGATATTGCCGCTGTTTCTGCCCTTAAAATGCGTTTTCCCAGTGATACGCAATGAAAGCCCGCCTGCATCAGTTGAGCGGCTTCCCATGGCTCAAAGCCGCCTTCGGGTCCGATCACCGCCAACACACTTTTGATATGAGGATGCTCATAAAGCAGTGATAAAATATGCTCACTTTCACTGTCTGAGCGCTCATAAGCGACCAGCTTTAAATCGGCTTCTGTCTCACACAGTTGCTCCAGCGTCATCGGCTCATGCACATGAACCAAATCACTGCGGCGGCATTGCTCGCAAGCTTCCTGTGTAATCTTATTCCAGCGCTTCAGCTTCTTTTCCTTTTCCGCTTGCTTCCATTTAACAACACAGCGGTTTGCCAAAAAGCCGGATATTTCATTCACACCCAATTCGCTGCATTTCTGTAACAAATAGTCCCAACGCTCACCTTTGATCAAGGCAGGCGCTAAGTGAATGGAAATCGCACTGTTGACACTCGGCATTTGTTCGATAATTGAAGCATACCACTTTTCATCATTCATCAATTCAGCCAACCAGACATTTTCTGCCTCATCAACCAAGCATATCTGATCGTGCGGCTTCATTTTCAATACCCGTAACATATGATGAAGCTGTTCTTCATCCAACATCACCGGCTGTTTTTGATCAATGATTCCCTGTATAAAATACTGCTGCATTGTATCACCTTAACTATTTTACCTTATTTTTCACATAAAGAAAAGGAAAATGTGCAAAAGATCATTGTACATCTCCCTTTTTTCTTACTCAAACGGATGCGGAATCAAGGAAATTACCACAATATCCTGAATTGTCTCGACTTTAAGTTCAGCGCGTAATTGCTTTGATAACAAATAGCTTTCATGATATTCCCAATCATATTCAGCTAAGTCAAGATAAGCAATATAATCCCTTAATACCGTTTGATTGATCACAGTATACTGCTTCGGCAGCTTTAAGCTGATCACTTTTCCGCTCGCATGTTCGATCTCATAGGACAAAAATGCTGTTTCAAATTGATCGTTCGGCAAATAAATGCTGTTTCTTATATAACTCATTTGTTCACCGTGAAATTTCTTGGTTCTGGTAATCATCTCCCGATTGTCTTGTAAAAAAGTGAATAAAGAAGCTTTGATTAAACCGATTTCCTTTAACTCTTGTAACTTCATCAGAGTTTGATTGGAAATTGTTTGATTATCGATTTGATAATACAAAACGGCAGGCTCTCGACTGTCTGAAGTATCAATTTGATAGCTTTGATCACTGTATTTGGCATAAACAGAATCGATAAATTGATGATTGGAGCTGCTTTTTTTATCATCTAATATAGCGGCGAGTGTATCATGAAGTGCATCGGTATTCATATCCTCTAAAAGATACAGAATCCCTGCCGGCAGAATAAGTGAGATTATCGTGATGAAAATACCGATGAAAATTATGTTACGCTTCATATACAATCTCCAACAGAAAGCTTGCAGCGGTTCCCTTTCCGACTTCACTTTCTATATGCAGTTCACTGTGATGCAGCTTTAAAATACGCGTACAAAGTGATAAACCAAGACCATAGCCGCCGCTTTTTTTACTGCGTGCTTTATCGACCGTATAAAAACTTTCATCGATTCGTGCCAATTCGCTTTGTGCCATTCCGATGCCGTGATCACTGATCGTGATCAGATAGCCGTCATCCGTTTTCTTACCGCTGAGGGTAATATTTATTTCGTTATCACTCGCTTTTTTGGCGTTTTCCAACAGATTCATAATACATGATATTAACAGCTCACGCTCACCTAAAACATATGCATGTTCCACATTAGCGTGTACTTCGATCATCAAACGCTCCTCGGCCAGCTGCAGCACCGCTTGAAGCAATTCATACGCATCGATTTTTTGTAATTCAATCCGGTTTGCGGAAAGCTCCATCAACTCTAACAGCCGATGGGATAATAATTCTAATCGTTTTGTTTCGCTGTATATATAATTTAATGCCTTTTCTTTGTCTTCCGCCGAATATTTTGCCTGTCGTAAAATCTTGGTATAACCGATGATTGACGTCATCGGTGTTTTCAATTCATGCGTGAAATTGGCGATAAAATCCTCTCGCTGCTTTAACGCCTGTTCCAGCTCCTGTTGTCTTTTTTTGATCGCTTCGATCATTACGACAAAGGAAGCGGCAAGCTCTCCCACCTCATCATGAGAAGTGATCGGGATCACCGTGTCTAAATCACCGCCGGCGACAGCTTTAGTCGCTTCATTTAAGCTTTGAATCGGCTTTGTTAAAAAGTGCGCTAATACGCTGATTAATCCCGCACATATGAATAATAACAGTATTTCAATAAAATAAAAGTAAGTAAGATTTTGATTTCTTACCTCATAGAGTGTCGAAATATCATAAGCACCGATTACTGTGATTGTCTCCTGATTCATTTTCACCCTTGAACAAAGCAAGACATAGTGCATATTTTCATAAGTGATCATATCTCCGTTTTGTATTGTCTTTGAATCAATCGTAAACGGAAGATTGCCCCAAATAAGCTGTTCATTAACAGCGACATACAGCTTTCGTGAATTCCCCATATAAGCACTGAGCGTATACAGCTGATCCTTTAAGCGTTCTTGATCTATCGTTGAATCGGCACCGAGTTCCGTAATCATTGTTTCAATACTGTATTTTTCCAAATCAAACTCTGCCGTATTGGTTTTCATTTGCAGCTCAAAGGCATGTTGAAAATGATTATGAATCAAAAGAATACCGGATAAGGAAAACATCACAAGAATGATCATCATTGTACCGCTGACAATTTTAAATGCGAATTTCATCTTACACCTCAAAGCGATAGCCGATTTTAGGCAATGTCTGAATCGTTTTTTCCAAATTCAGCTTTTTGCGCAGTCTTTGAATATGCAGATCGACCGTTCTTGTATCTTCATCATCACTTTCCCATACGTTTGCCAGTATTTGTCCTCGTGATAATGCAGTGCCGCCGTTTTCCGCCAAATAAAGCAACAGCTCGTATTCCTTTAAGGTCAAATGAACCGGCTGATCATGTAATGTGACACTTCTTTGTCGTGTATCGATTTTAATATCGGGCAATCGAATGACACTTTTGTATCTGCGCAGCACACAGTGAATGCGGGCAAGCAGCTCTTCCGGTTCAAACGGCTTCACGATATAATCATCGGCTCCCATATTCAAACCCTTCACACGATCCTGTAGTTCTCCTTTTGCGGTTAAAAAGATGACTGGAATATTTTCACGACGTGCATAAGCAAGCAATTCATAGCCGTCCAGCTTCGGTAACATGATATCCAACAACAGTAAATCATAGTCTCGCTCACAGATCAAATCTGCCCCGGCTTCCCCGTCAAGCGCATAATCTGTATCATAGCCGTTTGCCTTTAAGCACATGATGATTAAATCCACAATCGGCTGTTCATCCTCTACGATCAATATTTTGCTCATTCGCTCACTTCCGTTCTCTCAGTAAATTATTATACAAGAAAACGCTTAAAAATACTATGACAGTGATTGTGATAACAGCTATTCCGTGATGCAGCGCCCATGACAAATTGAATAACGGAAACAGTGCGTTCAGCTTTGTTTCGAAAATCGTTAATAAATACGGTAAGATACATACGATCAGGGAGACGATAAAGGCAGCGCTCATCTGCTTAATTCTCTGTGCGATCCACGCAATCAACAGTACCGTAAACAGATAGGATACATACTTGATGAAACAAAAGCCGATTATATAGGCAGCGATGGATATTTGATGCGGTAAGAATTCCAAATACTCAATGCTTGTGACAGACGCTCCTAACTCGGGAAAGCCGTACATGCGACCTATATGTGCCAGCTGTGAAGTCAGATAGATCGCATACAGCACGGTGCCGACAAGAAATAAAGCCATGATTTTATGATGAACGAGTGTTTTTCGTCCTTTCGGCGTAGAATGCAAGAGCAGAATAAAGCCGCTTTTGTATTCATTGATAAATACCGGCAGTACTATAATCATCGTTATTATTAATAATAACATTTCATTTTCATTGATTCCCGACTGAACACCGAGCAGTTTGTGATATCCGCTGTCATAAACAAACTCAGCGTACTCATGGTTTTTCACATATTCGACCTTTGCTTCAATACGGGCAAACTGTGCTTTGGAGGCTAAAGTATCTTCATACGGTCTTTTGGCAATGTTTGCTTGTGTATTGGTCAGCTTGTTTGCCTGTACGAGTGCATCTATCTGAAGCAAGCCTTCCTCTGCTTCTTCATATTCCTTTTGAATTGATTGGATAAATTGTTCCTTTTCCTTTGTCAGCGGACCGCTCAAAGCTTCCATATATTCCTTGTAATAATTTTCCTGAAACGACAGATGCGTAGGTTGCTGCTGAAAATGATATACGGTAAATAACGCAAAAGCTATCATCGCAAGCAAGGCTTTATTGGTAATCAATACTTTATATAATTCAAAGCTGAATAAGCGATGAATTTTAATCGGAGGCTGATAGCTATTAAGTCTTACAAGTATACGATTTTCTTTCTTTGCGGTCTGCATGCCGTTTAAATAACGAAATACGGATAAGAAACCAAATACAAAGATCCAAAGCAACTGAAGCAGCGGCAATATGATATGCTTATCAAGCATGATATTGAAAAATCGCAGCTGAGAATAGGTGCTGTACATCGCATTCGTATCAAATAATGCGATAAAATTAAAGCTTTTTAATATTCCGATCATGGAATCATAAGCAATCATACGGCTCATAAACAAACTGATAATAAACAATATCGCTGTTACAAGCATGCACTCCATAATGCTTGAGAAGCGTATCGCCGCATAAAAGATCGTAACGGCAAGCATCCATAACATGAATAGTTTGGTAAGCAAAAACAGTAACAGATAAGTACCGACATTCAGCTTCAGTGTAGATAACATAAGCAGCGGCAGACTTTGAAGCGAAGCAGAAAGATTTCCGTAACCGATTACAGAACCGTAATAAATGAAATTCATGCCGTAAAGCAACATTTCGATCAAAAAGGCTGTAATCGCTAAAGCCGCAAGCTTGGAAGCAACAGTAGTAATTTGTCCGTTTACCGTACTTTTGATTAACATCAACAGCTGTTTTTCCTTTTCCTCATAAATCACTGAAGTTGCCGCAACCAAAATCAATAAAAAAGCAAGAAAATCAGTGATGGATACGCTTGTCAATGCTTTCACGCCTTGATCGATCTGAAAATCTGTTACAGTATCTAACATAGATTGATACGCACGTTGAATTGCCGTAATACTTTGACTCGATACGCTGTTTTTTTGATTGAAAATCGATATTCCCTGTAGATCATCACTCTCAGATAAAATATCCTGAATCGCTTTTTGATATTGATCGATTTTCTCATGAGGAAAAGGGAAAGCTGATTCATGATGCCTATGAAAGAATCTATGCGATACAGCTCATTTATCATGTTCAAACAAATCTGAGCAGTGAAAATGAAGGTATGCGTACCTACGGTAAAACATTGCGTGAACAGAACAAAGACCTGTACAATCGATATTATGAGGAAGCGATGTCACAGCCTGTATTTCCTTACACCGGTGATTTTGAACACGAATATGCCTTATTGGAACAAGTGAAAAATTTGCGTTTTATCAATCAGTTCTTGTTGAAGCAGTCGATAACCTTCATCACTTAACTGCGCTTCCTTTCGTAAATAACTTTGATAATTTAAAAACGTGAAGTTTAATAAGGCGGCAGCCGCAAACAAGATCACAAACAGTCGATGACTGAATATTTTCCACAATTCAAATTGAAGCAATTTCATAATTCCTCACCGTCGGAAAAGATATGCATACAGGCATCCTCTAAAGTTCCGCCCGGTGCATAGTGTGCAAGCAGCTGTTCTGCCGTCTGTTGCGGAAGCAAACTGCCGTCCTTTAATACTAAGATTGCCTCGGCAATATTTTCAATATCAGGAACGATATGCGTCGCTATCAGTATAATGCGATCTTTCGCCAACTGTTGAAGCAGCTTTTTTACCCGAATGCGCTCTTTCGGATCAAGTCCTGCCGTCGGTTCATCAAAGATCATTAGCTTCGGCTCACCGATGATAGCACTCGCTATCAACAGTCTTTGTTTCATACCGCCGGAATACGTATGAATCTTACGATGAATATCATCCCCTAAATTGACTGCTTTGATTGCCTCATCAATCATTTGCTTCGCTCTTTGCCTGTCAATGTTTTTTAAGGCAGCGATATAGCTGAGAAACATTCTGCCGCTAAAGCCGTGATACAACCCCTGTTGCTGCGGCATATAGGATAGAATATTGCGATAAGCACTGCTGTTTTCATATATATTTTGATTGTTCCATAGAATCGTTCCGGTATCTGCCTTTAAGTTGGTGGTAATTATTTTCATCAAGGTTGATTTTCCGGCACCGTTGGGTCCTAACAGTGCATAAATTCCCTTTTCACAAGTGAAGCTAATATCTTTTAACACTTGTTGCTTGCCGTAGCATTTCGATATATTTTTAATTTCCAACATAACAGCACCTACTTTGCATTTTCAATCTTTAAATAATTCGCTTTTGAATTCCAATAATCCTCTTTTAAAATTAAGCCGTAATCGGTTGCGACTATATCCTGCTGAGTCGTGCCTGCCCAAGTCGTATATTCCTCACCGAGAGTATAACCCATTTGCACAAAGTAGTATTTATCATTAGCTGCTAATATTTTAACAATATAATCGTTGGTATCCTTCAGTTGAAATTCACTTTGTTCCTTTGATTTTAAATCAATGATTTCGGCACGATCGATATGTGCCTCTTCATCCTTATAGTGATAGACCAACAGCTTATTATCGATAATCGGTGCTAATGTCATATCAGCTTGCGAAAGCTGTATAAAATCACTTTTCTGTCGTTTATTCATATCATAATATTTCAGAGTTTTACTGTGCTGTCCGAGCATATAGATGCCGTTCTCACCCACTTTTATTTGTTCCGCATCTATAAAGCTTTCCTTAAACAGCGCTTCGCTTTTTTTAGATTCGATATCAAACAGCTTAATTTGAATATCAGAATGATACATATTATCAATATAGCCTGATATATCATCATCAAACAAATTTGGATCCTGTGCATAAATGATTTCCTGAAGAATGATCTTATTATCATAAATACCGATAAAGGAATCATTCATCGCATCATCGATTTCCTCATAGCTGCCGTTATTAAGATTGATGGCAATTAATTTACGACTTGTTATATTCGTAGTAAAAGAATTTTGTTTATCTTGAATGTGCTCATAATATTCTAAAAATGTAAACATTTGATTTCCCTTTATCACATACGGCATCGTAATCTGGGTACCGCTCGGAACCGTAAACAGCTTTTTTCGATTGGTTCCGTCTAAATCCATGCGATAAACGGTCGAGGGATTCCCATTTTCCGATGTTTCACTTGTTGTGCCGTCAAAATTCATATGCACCACATTGCCCGCTTCCTGTGCATTGACTAGGTATAAATGTTGATCGTAATAAAATATTTCATTTACTTCCCCGATTTTCAGATAAGCGCTGCAAGACTCATCCTCATGTTTACAGTTCGGTTTGTTGCACAGATAGACTTCCTTTTGCGTCGCATAATCAAAATACATAATGTGTTCAAGGTCTTTGATCATGTAATAACCGTTTTCATACGTTTGTACATCCCCTCTGTCAATCAGCTTCATTACCGCATCGTTTTTCGCTGCGATATCAGGTTTTGTATCGGTATTGTTACTTGCTTGTTCCATATGTTGAAAAACAACAATGAAAATCGACAGCGTTGTAATAATACCGAAAAGCGCACTTCCGATCATCAATATTTTTTTATTCATTTGTATTCCTCCTTATTTGTTTACATGTATTCTATCAAGGTGTTGTATCAAAAATGTATCATAATCTAAAGGATATGAAAAAAATTCATTTCTTAACGAAACAATATCTTTCTTATTTGATAAAAAAACAAGACTGATCTACCTATGTTAGATAGAATCAGTCTTGTATAATAATCAAATATCAGCTTTCCTATTCAAGGATTAAATGCTCGTAGGTTCCCTCTGACGCAAGCGCCTTCAGCTTTTTGATTTCAAACGGCTTTAAAATTCGGTAATCGCCTTTACTCAGATCTGATACGCTTAAAAAAGCTAATTGCTTGCGATGCAGTCTGCGCACTTGATAGCCGAGTGCTTCCATCATACGCTTTACCTGACGATTGCGCCCTTCCACAATCGTTAAATCAAAGGTCGTCTGCCGCTTTTCCTTTTCATAGGTGATATGCTTGATTTTTGCCGGTAAGGTTTTCATACCGTCGTCAAGCACAATACCGCTTTTTATTTTACGAATATCTTCACTGCTTAACACACCGTTGATCGTTAAATTATAGATTTTAGGGATATGATGGCGAGGATGTGTTACTAAATTCGCAAACTCACCGTCATTTGTCAATAACAATACTCCGCTTGTATCATAATCAAGTCTTCCGACCGTAAAAATACGTTCTTCACAGGCGATTAAATCAATCGCACGAAGCCGATCCTCGTTTTCTTCGTTGGTACAAACGCATTTTTTCGGCTTGTTCATAATAAAATACACCTTATTTTCACGAACGATCGCTTTTCCCTCGACGCTGATTTGATCGCCTCTTTTTACTTTCGTTCCAAGCTCGGTGACAATCACACCGTTGACCGTGACCTTGCCTTCGCTGATCAAAACCTCTGCCTTGCGGCGTGACGCGGCACCTGCCTGTGCTATTACCTTTTGTAAACGCTCCATAGCTTCACTTCCTCGCTTTATTTGCTTTCTATATTTTACACAATATAAAGCGAAAAGTAAAAGAAATCTTTTATAAAATATCTTGATGAGAAAGCTTTGTTAAGGAAAATAAAGAAAATCAGGTCTGTTATGCAAAGATCAACAAGGTTAAAAAGATGGCCATACCGATTCCCGCAATATCGGCAATCAGACCGATAGAAAGTGAATTGCCGATTTTTTTAATTCCGACACTGGAAAAATACAGCGTGATGACATACACCGTCGTATCGGTGCTGCCCTGAATAATACTTGCCATCATACCTGCCAAGGAATCGACACCGCAGGTTTTGAAAATATCAATCAATACCGCCAGTGAGGCACTTCCTGAGATCGGACGAAACAGTACCATCGGCCATATTTGTGAAGGTATAGCGGTGCTGATATATTGAAATAAACCGGAGATAATATCCATTAAGCCGCTTTCTCGAAGCAGGGATATTGCACACATCATCGCTAACAGTGCCGGATATATATCTAAAAATAAGCCCATACCGTCCTTGACACCGGTTAAAAATACACTGTAGGCAGGAACTCGCTTACAAAGTGCGATAATAAAAATCAGTAGAACGAGCGCCGGCAAAATCAACGTACTGTCAATCACGATGATTCCACCACCGATCTACAGCAATTCCGACAAGTGACGCAAACATCGTACAAAGCACTGCCCACGGCATAAAATCGGTGACTTGTAATGAATGAAACTCACTGCGCAGCGCAATCAGTGTAGTAGGTAATAAGGTAACTCCGGCAGTGTTTAATACAAGAAAAGTCACCATCGAGCGCGATGCCGTATCCTTTTTGGGATTATGGCGCTGCATTCCTTCCATCGCTTTTAAGCCGACCGGTGTAGCGGCAGAGCCTAAACCAAACATATTTACGGTAATATTGGTAGCGACATAGCCGAGTGTTTCCTCATCTTCCTTAAGATCGGGAAGCAGCCATTTCAAAAACGGATGGAATACCTTTTCCAATGCCGCAATCATTCCCGCTTCTCTTGCGACATACAGCACGCCGTTCCAGAAACATACCGTACATACTAACGGTAAGACAAAGTCAAACGTATCTTTGCCGATATTTAAGCATACTTGATTGATGACATCGACTCGTCCGCTGACAAACGCAAAAATCAGCGAGGCACATATCATGATCAGCCATAGTATATTCATGAGAACCAACCGCCCTTCTCCTTGATCCTTTTCCCGCTGTATTCATATTCAAGCGTTATATCATCCTTTTTCACCGTTATTTTTAATACGCCGTCCTTTACCTCACTGTCTGTGGTTAAATCCACCGTGCCCTCTTTGGGAACAGAAATAAACACCGTTTTCTCAATATCAAATTCATATTGATTCAATCGATACGTACCGGCCTTGATGATCGGATAAGCCTCATATTCTGAGAGCTGTTGTTCATGCTTGGTTTGGTGAAAGGCAAAATCACCGCCCATATTCAAGGTTACGACAATAGATTCCAAATCATTGTCGGCAGCGCTTGAAACAAGCGTTCGTCCGGCTTTCTTGGTATAACCTGTTTTACCTGCCGTTGTCGCATCATAGGTAAACAGCAGCTTGTTTTTATTCATCCAGCGATTTCCTTTAAAATCATAATATTTACTTCCGGCAATTTCCTTAAACGTATCATTCTGCATCGCATAGCGCATCAGCAATGCCATATCATACGCACTTGAGATATTACCGCCGTCTGTTTCATCTAAGCCGCTCGGATTACGAAAGATACTGTCTTTCATCCCGATTTGTTCGGCTTTTTCGTTCATTTTGTCGACAAATCCATCGATACTGCCACCGACATGATCGGCAATCTCTACCGCTGCATCATTACCGCTTCGTAACATCAAGCCGTATAACAGATCACGCAAAGTTACCTCATCACCGACCTTTAAGTAGATACTGGAGCCGTCGACCTTAAGTATCGCATCGGATGCCTTCCAAGACTCCTCGAGCTTTCCCTCCTCGATCGCTACGATTGCGGTCATTATTTTAGATATACTGGCAACGCTTTGCGTTTCGTGCATCTTATCGGAATCTGTCACTGTACCGTCATTGCCGTTCATCACACAATAGCTCGCTTTAACATCACAAATACAGGCAAAAAACAACAGCATACAAATGAATCGCTTTCGCATAACATCCCTCATTTCAATTCAGTATATGTGATACTTCACTCTATTTTGTCAACACTCACTAAAAACAACTGAATTCATGCGAATAATAAGCGATAGGAAGATAAAAAAAGCACCGTTTTTCACGATGCTTTTGCGTTTCAGACCTTGATCAGATTCTTTGCGGCAACAGCGGCAGTCACCTGATTGTTTTTTCCGATAACGACGCGATCGCCCTTAATCTCCATCACCTCATACACAGTATCATATACAAACGGCGCTAACGGATTGCCTTGATAATCCGGTGCATTTTTCTTGACCTTTACCAAATCCTTAACCTTAAGTGCTGAAGAGTCTTCCGCATAGCCGTCAATCACGCTGTTGTTTACCCAACCGGTGCCGTTATTGATCAAATACGGATTTCGTGCATCGGAAACGATTTTAGTAATCGTTCCCTGATGAACTGCGATATCGGTTATTGCCTCAGTCGCATCAGAGCTGACATATAACGCATGGAAGCGTACCTTGTCCCCTACCTGATAGGTTTTCGGCGTATGCTTGGCCGTAATGACCGCATCATTCACCCAACCGGTGCCGTCATTGATCAAATACGGATTTCGTGCCTTTTCAATGACTCTTGTGATTTTACCGCGATGAATCGCAATATCGGTTATCGGAACGACAGAATCAGAGGAGCGGTACAGGGCTCGAAAGCTTACGTCATCACCGACCTTATATTTCAGCTTTGTCGGCGGTTCAGGCTTAGGATCGGGCGTATCATCGCCGAAATAGTTTCGTTTGCCTGCCATCGTTAAGAAATCATCGTAATAGCGGCTCAAATCATTTCGCTCACTGCTTCCCTCTACCTTCGCATCGCTTGTAAATTGCCACAGCTTAAATTCCTTATCATAGGTCGGTGCACTGCTCCACTGTGCCAGCCACCGCGTATAATCATTCACATTCATCAGCTTGTTTTTCCAATAATCCAAATTCGCATAAATACCGACAAATCCGCCTGCCGCTTCAATTCGCTTACAGAAAGCATTCGCAATCTGTGTATATAATGTGGCAGACATATCACCTACATAATTACTGCGCTCTAAATCATAATAAATCGGCAGTGCTAAATTCCATCCCTTGACCAAACGCAGGACATGATCTGCCTCATCTCTTGCCTCTGCCGCGCTTCGTGCATAGGAAAACAGATAAACACCGAAAGGAATTTTTAATCGTGTACATTCCTTCACATTGCGTAAATACTGCGTATCATCCTGTTTCGCAACATTACCGCCGTAGCCACAGCGAATAATTGCCCCGTCGACTTGTTTTTTCACAAGCTCCCAGTTTATCGTACCGTTAAACTGGCTTACATCTATAATCGGCTTTGCCATTTTATCACCTCATTCTATCGTATGCTGATAAATACGGCATTGTTTCATCAAATCCCTAAAAGGTAAAAATTGAAGCATAAAAAAATCACATGCACAAAAGCTCATGTGATCGTTAATTGATTATTTATTCCGATGAAATCGATGGTTAAGAAAAACTAAGGTACAGGGCATGATAATTACGATATAAATAAAAATAATAATGAAAAAGGCAATGCCTTCTGCATGAAAAGAAAGCGAAAATAAATGAGTTAAGAGAAAATCGCAAAAGCGATAATACATTAAAAATTCCACCATAAGTACAAGCGCAACAGCAATATAAAAGCTTGATTTTTTATCTTTATTCATAAGTTTTTCCTTCCGTTTCAAGCGCTTTTGAGCGTAGATTTAACAGCTTTTCCTTTAATGCGATATAAGCTGATTCATAATCCTCTGTATCCTTTACACATTCCTCCATCGGACACATTCCCGTTTCGGTGCGATTGATAATATAGGGACATAATGTTTCATAGGAAAATGCGATATGATGTGCACTCAGATAGTTATATGCGGCTTTACTCATTAAACGCGCGTGGATATAAGCGACATCGGAGCGATGGTACAGCATTGCGGCAGCCTTACCGATCACACGATCGACGATGATACAGTCGCTGAAATAACGGGAATTCTTTTCCAGCTGCTTCATGATCGGCGCGATTCCGCGCTCATGCGATACAAACAGAAAACCGTTTTTTCCGGCACAAAGCGTATAACCGCCGTTATTTTGAATGGATTTCAACTGCGAAAGCATCACGCATATAACCGCCCTTCTCTATAACTCTGACTAAAGCAGGCAAAAACAACAGCTGCGTAATAATGCCGGGAATTCCTGTGATAACGGCAGTCCATACAAGCGGAAAGCCGCCGAACGGAATATCCAACAACAGTGCCGCGATATGTAACGTAAGACCGTAACAGATGCGTCCCGCTGTCATTGCGCTTACTAATGACAGATAAGCATGAGTCAGCGTATGCTTATGCGAAAGCCGTTGATAACAAAGTCCGGCAGTAAAGCCATATGCACCAAGCTCCGCCATCATAAATACAACACGATCTGCGCTCGGCATTCCCGTGAATATAAAGCTCAATAACGGTGCTGCGAAGCCAAGCAATGCGCCGTATTGCCACCCTAACAAGAAGCCGGAAAGCAACACCGGTATATGCATCGGCAAAAAAATCTGTCCTGCCTGTTGAAATCCCAATAAATGAAACAGCTGCGGAAGCAGTAAAGCAGTGGAAAGACACAATGCCGCAAAAGTCAATTTTCTTGTTTTCATCCTATTCACCTGCATTATCATTTTCAAAACCCGGAAGCTTACAATTCAAATTTCCGGTTTCATAGCGCTCGATTTTTCCGTTTAAGCGCTCTAAAGTAGCCTGAAGCTCATTGATACGCTGAAGCAGATGATCTCTTTCCTCAATCAAAAGCTGCTTGCGGGCAACAATTGTTTCATCGCCCTGTTGATATAGCTCCACATAGGTAATCAGCTTTTCAATCGGCAGTCCTGCACCTCGCATACATTTGATAAATTCGATCCATTGTAGAGAAACCTCATCATAATCACGTATTCCGCCCGCATTTCTTGGCACGGCCGGTATCAACTTGATTCGCTCATAATAGCGCAGGGTATCGGCACTTAATCCGTAAAGCTTACTGACCTCTTGTATTCGCATCACAGCACTTCCTTTCGTCCGCTACAGTATAGCACTTGAAGCTAACTCCAAGTCAAGTGTTTTCAGCCGTTGCTGAATAACAGCTTGTTTTGATGGTTGACGGCTTCACTTCCCGCTTCCGCATGAATCAGCTCACAGATCTTGTGAAATATCAAATACTCGGAATAGGTATCCATACCGCAGTATTCAAACAGCTCCTTGCGGATTCGCTCCTTATCAGCGTTTTCCTCCTGCATCAGCCGCCAGCTTTCGGCCGCCTGCAGTCCCTGTGAAACCGCCAAGCTGTGATAATCAAACTGATAGAACACCTCAACAAGCTTTTTCAAAGAATAGTAGCCGTGCATCCTACTGTCATAAATACTTCCGGAGCTGAACGGTACGGAAAGATCGACCATACGCTCACAAATTTGCGCTAATTCCGCTTGATACTGCGGAAATTGTTCGCCTAATTGAGTCAAGCGAAGCTTTTCTGCTCCTTCCATATTATAAACAAGCACTGTTCCTGTTTTCGGGATATGCTTTAACAGATGCTCAATAAAGGCGATACGACAGTCCCCTTCTCCGATAAATTCCTCATGAGTAAGCGCTGCATTTTCACTCTCCTCAACATGCAGGGAGTATTGGAATACAAGTACATCAAAGGGCTTCATTCCCTCATAGGGCGGATATACGAAGGTCTCCCATTCAAAATCCAAATAAGAGATCGGATAAGTGATGTTTTGATTGACCCAGTTACTTAAGGCAAAACGATCCATATAAAAGCCGTTTCCTTGTGCCGCCATGATCTGTGCATATTGCAGGCGTGTTCCTTCCAGTATGTCAAAGTCTATATCCTTCATATCCTGAACACCGTGATGAAGCAATGTGAATTTTTTGGTGCACTGCATAAGATAAAGCACCGATGTATCATGAGCACGCTTGGCAACACATTCATCGTAATACGGGCATTTATAGCCCTTGGAGCAGTTCGGTGATAGGTGCTCCTTCGCACATTTTCGCTTTAATACCTGTGCGGTCTCCTTTGCGATTTGAAATACATCTCGCTGATGCTTTTCAATCAAATCCATAGCGGTATGAATTCCGTTATTGCGCTTATTATATAAATACGCTGTAACGATAAGCAGTTCTTGAACATTTAACTCCTGTTTGCGTACATAATCTGCGTTTAAGTGAATGATCCAAACCTCATTTACAATGACACCGCACGCTTTCGCTACCGCAATTTTATCTGCCAGCTTTTGTGCCTGTTGTTCCCTCGGATAACAGGAGGCATAGGTAAAGTATAGATTCCATCCGTTTTCCGCTCTAAGCATAAAAGGTATATGAATTCTTAAATCACAATGAGAAAATCGCGCATTGATCAATGTATCATACTGCTTCATTGCCGATAATGCCTTTTGAGCTTCATCTCCTACACTTCCCTCATAATAATTGTTCAAATGAAAATATTCTTTTACTAAGGACATCATATTTTCATTATAAAACACCATAGGAAATGTTTTCTTCGGCTGATGATATTCCAACCATGCCAATCGCAGACAGCGTTCATAATTTCTTATATCCGATAAATGCATAGTAAACTCCTTCATAAGTTAAATTATATCATAATTAAAGGATATTTTATATCCTAAGCGCTGTAAACAAGTGAATTTTGGGATGAAAGAGGTTTGATTGTTACGTAGAAACAGACTGATGCTTCATCAAACTTGAGTTCAATACATTTATCTTTTGAAAGATATTAAGGTGCTTCAGTTAAAATCAATCCGTTATCATCAGATTTCTTATATATCGGATATAAAAAAACAGGCATAAGAGGAAACCTCATCATACCTGTTTGATTGAAATACCGCAAGTGTACCGCCTAAGAATAACGATAAACAAGCTTTCACCGGCGATTAGCGATTCGCCTGCTTCAGCATCCATTCGATATAGACACCGTACCCTTTATGCGGATTTGAGGTAATCACATGCGTAATCGCACCGATGATTTTCCCGTCCTGAACGATCGGAGAACCGCTCATACCCTGAATGACACCGTTTGTCTGTTTCAACAGTGCTTCATCGGTTATAGTGAATTCAATACCCTTACGATCGATATCCTTTTGTTTATGAAGCTTGGTGATCTTGATTTTATACGGCTTAACTTCATCACCGTTCAATACCGTATAGATTTCAGCTTCACCGGTATGAATTTCATCCTGCGTTGCCCATTCCAGCTTTTTCGCATTTTCATTGATTAATTCATCATACGTTCCGTAAATACCGATCGGTGTATTTTGTGAAACCTCAGCGATTTCCTTATCATAAAAAATTGTCGCATGCTTTTCACCGGCAAGATTTTCTTGTGCCTTTGTAATTGATGTTACCGTTGCGGGATAAATCGAACCTTGACTCACATCGGCGATTTCCTTTAGATCGCTGTCCATGATTTCATGTCCCAATGCACCGAAGGTCTTATGTGCGGGATCATAGAAGGTCAAGGTACCGACTCCGGTAATTTTATCCTTGATATACAAGCCACTTTGAAAATTCTTTTGCGCTTGATTGTATTTCGTAATCATATCGACCTGTATCGTTTCATGATTACGAACAACGCTCAGCTTTATTTGATTCTGCGGCTGTTGATAAGCGGATAATGCGACATATAGGTCATTCATCGTACTGATTTTCTGATTGTTGACTGCGACAATGCGATCACCGACTTCAATTCCGTTATCCTTCGGGTCATAAAGACCGTCGCTTGTTTGAATCGCATACGTACCGCTGATCACAACGCCGTCATAGCGTACCTCAATGCCGATCGAATCACCGCCCAAATACAGCTCATCCTCGGCCTTTACCGCGATCGGTGAGGCCAACGCAAAGACCAGAGCTAACGGCAGCAGCTTTTTGAACATTCTAACACCTCCTGCATGTTAGTATGTCCGATTATTACTGAAATAATTTCGTTAAATTTTACCTATTTTGACTGAGCCTTTGTCAACAGCTCCCGTGCCGCCGATAATGCGTGCTCGGATGTAGAATCACTCGCAATCAGCGCAAGCTGTTCGACTCGCTCCTCATTTGACAATTCGCGAATTGCGGTCGTTGTTCCTTGTTCATTTTGGCTTTTCTCAACCAAGAAATGATGATCGGCACACGCTGCGACCTGAGAAAGATGTGTAACACAGAAAACCTGTGTATCCTTACTTAACTGCTGCATCTTTTTACCGATCGCAAAGGCAACACTGCCGCTGACTCCGGTATCGATTTCATCAAAGATGATCGTTTCGATTCCCTGTAAACGACTGAAAATAGTCTTTAAGCCTAACATCAAACGCGACAGCTCTCCGCCCGAAGCCGTTGTCTGAAGCGCTCGCAGCGCTTCTCCCTTATTCATGGAAATCAAAAATTGTACATGATCGATTCCCTGTCGATTGCCTTCATGCGTATGAATTTCCACATGAAATCGAGCGTTCTCCAAATGCAGATCGCGAAGCTGGGAAACGATTTGCTGCTCCAAGGTCTTTGCCTTTTCTACACGTAGCTCATGCAGCGTTTGGGCTGCCTGATAAAATTTATCATAGGCTGCTTTTTTCAGCGCCTCTTGTTTTTTGATATAATCACTGCGATGCAGAATCTGATCGATTTTCTGTTCCAGATCCGCTCTTTTCTCAATGACCGCATCGATATCTCCGCCGTATTTTCGCAATATTTTTCGAATTTGGAAAATACGCTCATTCACTGCATTTACACGCTGTTCATCATATTCCATTGTATCCATATACTGATAAAGCACTTGATATTGATCCTCCAGCGCATAATAGATCTCCAAGAGCTTATCATGAGCCGCGACAATGACTTCATCTTCATCAATCAGCTCTAATAAACGGGCCGCCTCATAAACAGCCGGATTCGCACCGCTGTCATTATTCAAAAGCGCTGTGCATTGATGCAGCGCACTTGATATTTTTTCAAATGCACTGAAGCGGCGCTGTTCCTCTTCTAATTCGTTTAATTCATTTTCTTTGATATCAGCCTCATCGATTTCATTGAGCTGATAAGTCAAAAACTCTAAATCATCTTCATTATAATCACTTTCCAGTGCCTCTTGTAGCTTTACCGCAATTTGATTATAATCCTCAAACGCTTCTCCTACCTGCTTCAAAAGTTCAGTTTCACCGCAATAATTATCTAACAGCTGTAAATGAAACCTCGGATTCAATAAATACTGAGAGTCATGTTGAGAATGAATATCAATCAATGAGGAAAGCACCTTACGAATAAAGGAAACCGTTGTCGTGCGATGATTCAGCTTAGCACTGCTTTTTCCGTCGATCCCGAAGCTGCGCTGAACGATCAAGGTATTGTCCTCAAGTTCATAGCCTTCTAAGCTTAAAAGCGCCGTAAGCGGATGTGTCGGTGATATTTCAAACACACCTTCGATCACGGCACGCTCCTTGCCCTGCTTGATCATTGCCGTATTGATACGATCGCCGCATAAGATACCGATTGCATCAATCAAAAGCGACTTGCCGGCACCCGTTTCTCCCGTAAAGGCAGACATGCCCTCGCAAAACGGCAGATTTACATTGTCGATCAATACGAAATCCTTTACATATATTTCTGATAACATAGACTCACCTCACTGTTATATTCGCTTGCATGATTTCAGTGAAATCAAATACTTTATCACATACAGAATCCTTGATATGGAACACATATTCCTGATTACCGTCCCGTCCGACAACACTGCTTTTTTTGATATGATGCACATAGAGATCAAGAGATGAAATAAATTCGCACATATCTTTTAAGACTCGCTCATGTACCTTAGGCTCCTTTACGATGCCGTGCTTATTGATAAACGCCTTTCCTGCTTCAAACTGCGGCTTTACTAAAACGACAAGTTCAACGGTTTTCATACAGGCGATAACTGCCGGAATAATCAGCTTACATGATATAAACGATACATCCATACAGGCAAAATCGATGTCTCGCTCAAACATATCGGGTGTTAAATAACGACAGTTCACATGCTCACGATTTTCTAAGCGCGGATTTTTCAACAGCTGTGAAGCCATCTGATCGCTGCCGACATCCAAGGCGTAAACATAAGTAGCACCGCCGCTCAGGCATACGTCACTGAAGCCCCCGGTTGAGGCACCGACATCCATCACAATGCGATCCTTTATAGAGATATCAAACGGCTCTAATACATCATACAGCTTAAAGCCGGCACGTGATACGAAGGAAAGCGTCTCCTCTTGAAGACTCAGAATATCATCGTCATTTACGATAACATTCTTTTTGGTGACAACAACATCGTTTACCTTTACTCTGCCTGCGATGATCGCATCCTGTGCCTTTGCGCGGGTAGGAGTGATTTCTCGCTCAACCAATGCCTTATCTAATCGCATAACAGCTCCGCTATCACTTGAAAAACACTGTTGCTGTCAATATGCTCACTCTTGCGAAGCTGCGGAACAGAGCCGTGTGATACAAAATGATCCTGAATCCCGATGCGTTTGATAAAGACTTGAATTTGATGATCGTTATAATATTCTAAAACGGCAGAGGATAAGCCGCCGCTTAACATGTCGCTTTCATAAATGATAATCGGACAATTTTTTGCGGCGATTTCCTGCAGCATTTGTTCATCGATCGGTTTGAAAAAACGTGCGTTAACAACGGTCAGCGGAATATGATTCACCTCAGCTCTGGAAAGCATTTTATCGACCTGAGGACCGTATGTAATCACAATGATGCGATCGTCATCCGTCGTTTGATGAAGCGTCCATGAGCCGATCGGTACCGCCTGAATCGATGAATCAAGCTCAAAGCGGACATTGCCGCGCGGATAGCGGATCGCGAAGGGATGCGTCTGTGATGAGGCAAAGGCTGTTTTCATCAAAGCCTGTGCTTCTTTACCGTCCTTTGGCTGTGATAAAATCAGATTAGGGATCGATCTTAACATCGCAATATCGAATACACCGTGATGGGTTTCTCCGTCCTCACCGACAAGCGAACAGCGATCGATTCCGAGAACGACCGGCAGGTCCATTCTGGCTGCATCCTGTTGGATTTGATCGTAGGCTCGCTGCAGAAACGAGGAATATATCGATACAAACGGTCGCTTTCCGCTTTGTGCCAATGCCGCCGCAAACGTTACACAATGCTCCTCGGCGATTCCGCAGTCAAACGAGCGTTCGGGAAACTGTTTAAAAAATTTGCTTAATTTAGAGCCTGAAATCATTGCCGGAGTCAAAGCCAAGATGCGTTCATCCTGTTTCGCCATATTCAACAGCGTTTCACTGAAAACCTCACTCCATGAGGCGTAATTGGCCGGAAGCTGCGACAATGGTTTTCCGCTGATCGCATCAAACTGAGATACTCCGTGCCACACTCCCTCTTTATCAGCCTCCGCAAACGGATAGCCCTTTCCCTTTTTCGTCATCACATGAATCACGACCGGCCCTTTATGCTTACGGGCAACCTCTAATACCTTAATCAGCATATTTAAATCATGACCGTCGACCGGACCGTAATAATCCAAATTGAATTCGCCGAAAATTGAAGTATCTACGACGTTTTCCTTTAATGTATTTTTTAAATCACGCATGCGTTTCAACAGATTATGCCCTGCTTTACTGTGCGAAAGCATACCGCTCACATCATGCTTAAAATTGAGATACGGCTGCGATGCACGAAGCTTTGTGAATGCCTGATCCATAGCTCCGACATTTTGTGAAATCGACATATGGTTATCATTAAACAGAATTACCATATTTCTTCCTTCACTGCCGATTTGATTCAAGGCTTCCATTGCCATTCCGCTGCTTAAGGCACCGTCGCCGATAATCGGTACGACCTGGTAGCTTTCTTGATTCAAATCACGTGCGACAGCCATACCTAAGGCTGCCGATAAAGAGGTCGAGGAATGCCCTGCCTCCCAAACATCATGAATACTTTCCTTGCGCTTTTGAAATCCGCTCATTCCCTTATACTGCCGTAATGTTTTAAAATCATTGATACGTCCGGTCAGTATTTTATGGATATAGGATTGATGCCCGACATCAAAAATCAGCTTGTCCTTCGGTGAATCAAACACATAATGCAGAGCCAAGGTAACCTCAACGATGCCAAGATTACTGGACAGATGTCCGCCGCTTTGTGCTATGCTTTCAATTAAAAAAGCACGTATTTCCCCGGCCAAATCATTCAGCTCTGCCAAATTCAGCTTTTTGATATCCTCGGGTCCTTTGATATCATAAAGATTCATGATCAATCACCTCGCTTAGTTATTGCGATGAATCAACTCATTCAGAATATCCGTTACGGGTTCCTTATGAATATTCATTTGATTCAGGCTGTCAAATGCCTGTTGAAATACATCCTGTGCCTTACATTTCGCTTTTTCAATGCCCAACAATGTGACATAGGTAGACTTATGCTGCTCCTTATCACTGCCGGCATTTTTACCGAGCTGTGCTGTCGTTGCGGTAACATCAAGCACATCGTCCTGTATTTGAAATGACAGACCGATCAGTTGACCGATCGTGCGCCAATGATCGATATCACCGTGATGATTGCTTAAGATTGCGCCGCAGACCAAAGGCAAAGTCAACAGCTTTCCGGTTTTGTACAGATGGATATCCTCAAGCTGTGATTCGCTTGTTGCCGGTGCAGACTCAGCCGCTAAATCCTTGGCCTGTCCCAAGATCATGCCTTCAAAGCCGGCGCTTTTCGCACATTCCGAAACGATCGCAAGACTTGTTTTCGCATCCTCTCCTGCACCTGCCGCGATTTCAAATGCCATCGTCAACAGGCCGTCTCCTGCCAGTATTGCGCTTGCTTCATCAAACGCAACATGACATGTCGGTCGACCGCGTCTCAGCGTATCATCATCCATTGCCGGCAAATCGTCGTGAATCAATGAATATGTATGAAGCATTTCAATCGCAGCCGCAGCCGCAAAGCCTTTTTTTCGATCCTGCCCGTAGGCGGCAAGTACCGCAAACAACAACCGCGGACGAATTCGCTTTCCCTTGTTTAACAGTGAATACATCATCGCATCCTTGATTTTGGAATCCTTGCGATTTTCAAATAAGGATTCTAAATAAGCTTCAAAATCATTCATCTGCATCACCTGCTTCATAGCTGTCCATTAAGGAAGAAACCTTCGCTTCAAATTGCTTCAGCTGCGTATCACAGCTGTTCACAAGTGCCAAGCCCTCCTCAAATAATGAAATTGCATCCTCTAAAACGATTTCATTTTTTTCCAGCTTTGTGACTATTTCCTCTAAGCGATCCATGGATTGCTGAAATGTTTGTTTTTCCGCCATCAGAATTCCTCCTTTGTTATGACGTTGACATCGACACTGCCGTCCTTCATGCGAATCGTAAGCGTATCCTGCTGCTTGATATCGCGGACGGATGTAATCATTTGCTGCTTTTCATAAACGAGCGCATAACCTCTGCCCAAGACCTTCAGCGGACTGTAGGCATCTAACAGCACTGCCTTGCGTTGAAGCTGTTCTAACGATTCAGAAAGCGTTCCCTGTATGCCTTGATACAGCCGTTTTTGATATTGCTTCAGTGCTTCGTTTGTAACAGCCTTCTGCTGCATCAAACACAGCTGTAATCGCTTCTGCAGATGAGTCAGGGAAAGACTCATGCTTTGTACCCGATATACGCTGTGCTCAAGTCCTTTCGCAAGCATTGCCAGCCGCAGCATGGCATCCTGTGTATAAGAAAGCGGATTACTGAGATAGCGATGCTGCTTTAAGCGCTCCAGCTGCTTTCGATGATTTTTCATATGCTTATCGATATGCTGCATCATACTGCGCCGCATCACATACAGCTGCGCTGTGACTTCCTGCATATCGGGAGTAGCCAGTTCCGCGGCACCTGTGGGAGTCGGTGCTCTTGCATCGCTCACATAATCGACAAGCGTTGTATCGCTTTCATGACCGACGCCGCTGATGATTACACTTTCACAGGCAAAAATACAGCGTGCCAATGCTTCCTCATTAAAGCACCACAAATCCTCGATGGCACCTCCGCCGCGCGCAAGTAAAATTACGTCGGGCTTCAACGCATCGGCCTTTTGTATCGCCTCGCAAAGCATTGCACCGGCTTCCTTGCCCTGTACCAAGGAAGGAATAAAGCTGATTTTCGCAATCGGCCATCTGCGCTTCAAGGTTTGAAGCATATCCTGCAGTGCCGCTCCCTCTTTGGCGCTGATGATCGCAATATGCTGCGGATAGCGCGGCAAGGGCTTTTTATGTGCGGCATCAAACAAGCCCTCCATGCTTAATTTCTGCTTCAACTGCTCATATTCCAGATATAAATCACCCAGTCCGTCAAGCTGTACACTCGTTACATAAAGCTGCACCGCTCCCTGTGCCTCATAAACAGACAGCGAGGCCTTGACGATGACCTGCATTCCTTCCTTCAGCATCAGCTTAGAGCGTGATGCATAAGAGGAAAACATCACACAGCTTAATCGCGCATGAGCATCCTTTAACGTGAAATACCAATGACCGCTGCGATGATTCGTAAAATTCGAGATTTCGCCCTTAATCAATATCGACTGCAGCCGCATATCCTGATCTACCGATGCTTTTAGATAGCGCACTAAAGTCGATACTGAATAAATCGCCTGTTTCATAGATGATCCAATACGCCGTTAATCAGCTTATAGGTTTCCTCATCACAGTATTTTTTAGCTAAGGTCACTGCCTCATCGATTACGATCGCACGCGGCGATACATCTAAATCAAGCTCACAGCAGGCCAAAATCAAAATCGCCTGTTCTACATAGCCCAAGCGCTTAAATTCCCAATCCTGTGTCAGCGAATGATTGATTTTTTCTATGTAAATATCTTTATATTTCATCGCATCAATGGTAATCGTATATAAAAACGAATCAATTTCATTTGTTCCGCAGTTATCATATACGCATTGCTTGATATCCTTATTTAATAAAAAAGACTGATATAAGGAACGCATTCCCATTTCACGCAATTCATGTCGACTGCTCATATTTGTTCCTCCGTTCATCCTTATTATTTTACCATAAATAAGCGTACTATGACAGAAAAAACGATATTTTTACTTACGTTTTATGATATTTTTTCATCATGGTCTTTGAGCGCTCTAACAAAAGCACATTTCACGAATTTCGCTTTTTAAAATCGGTTTCTTAGGAGTCAATCGATCTGAAAATCAAATTATCACACAATAAAAACAGGCAAACAAAACAATGAGAATCGTCACTGAATTCATTTCACCTGTCTTTTTTTAAGTAATCAAGATAAGCTCATGCTTTTCGGTATTATTCAATTATATTTCCCGACAGAAGGCGCTGTTTCGGTTTCTTCCGCCTCTTTTAAAATATTCAAAACCTCGAAATCATTATTCCCTTCTTATTAATTTCCCCATCTCTCTTTTAATTTTTTAATCACTAACAAGCTGCCCGGCAAAACAACACAGAGATAAAACAAAACAAATACAACCGTAAGAATATTCGCACCGTCTATGTCCGAAGTTGCTTCTATGCTGATCTTCTGAAACAGTGTTAATGAAAGTTTTGATAATACGACGAAGATCAACAGATAAATCAAATACTCTGCCGAATGCTTGAAATAATATCCCATTTTGTTCATCATAGTGACACCGCCTTTCGATGTAATCGCTTACACTTATATTATATACTTACCCGGCTCTTATGTCAAACAGCGATTCAGATAGGTAAAACGCCCTTATGATAGGAAACAAAGCCCGTACCATAAAAGGCAACTTCGTTTCTGCGATATGCCTGTCTATTGATCCTCACTTTGTAAATAAGGAACCTTGGCACTCGGCACTACCTCACTTGCCGCATCCAAATGAGTTGCTTGATCGTCAAAGAAAATATGAGCACCGAACGCCTGCAGCACATCTCTTTTTTTCATACCGCCCAAAAAGAATGCCTCATCGATTCTGACATTCCATTCTCTCAGCGTATTGATGACACGCTCATGCGCAGGTGCATTGCGCGCGGTAACCAAAGCGGTACGAATCGGTGATTCCTCATGCGGAAAACGATTTTGAATATGAGAAAGCGTTTTAAGAAACTTCGCAAACGGTCCCTCGGGCAATGCCTGATGCGCCAATTCATGCTCATGCTTGACAAAGGCAGCTAAGCCTTCCCTTTGATAAATTTGTTCGGCCTCATCGGAAAACAATACCGCATCTCCGTCAAATGCGATACGAATTTCCGGCAGCTTTGTTTTCTGATACATCGAATTCGTATAAATGACACCGGCAGCCGTATTATGGTTGATTGCATTCTGTACATCTGCTTCATCAGCCGAAAGAAACAAATCGACCTGAAAAGCCTCTAAATACGGTGAAACATTCTTACCGCCGACAAGTGCCGCTCTTGTGATATCCAAGCCATACTGCTCCAAGGAATGAAAAATCCTTAGACTTGTATCGGCACTGTTACGGCTCATTATGATCACCTCAACCAAGCGCTCCTTGCTGAGCTCATTCAAACGCAAAAGTGCTTCTACAAGCGGAAATGCACTTCCCGGCTTCAATACCTCATTTTCATGCTCCTGCTGATAGCTTGCATAGGCCTCAAGTCCCTGCTGCTCAAATATTTCATTTTCCTTCTGTAGATCAAACAATGCTCGTGACGAAATTCCGATCACTAAGCAATTCTCAAATGATACTGCCATATGTCCTCCTGATACAATGCCTAAGCATATAAAACGAAAAAAGGAACGTCATCGTTCCTTAAAATACAAAACCGCCTACCCGAATATCAATAACATCCGGTGTATAATCACTCATATGAGCGATATTGTCATGAATCGTATTTTGTAGCTTTGCACATGCTTCCTTTACATTGGAATCATAGCGCACCTTTACCGCAACCGTAATAATCAGCTGATCATTTTGAATTTTACAGTTGATTGAGTTTTTAAACGGATTAAACGGATCGGCAAGCGTCAATCCTTCCGCTTCTTCCACCGCAATCTGCGCAATCGTCGCAAATACGGATTTGCTGAGTGCGATCAAGCCTAAATCATGCTTTTGCTTTACTGCAATATATTCCTGTGCCATAATTTCACCTTCTTGGTATCATTATAACAGATTTTTTCATGAATTGCATTACTTAAACGTAACTTCAATCAAATATTTCTGTCCGATGCTTTCATGAGCGATATCCATAACCTTTTTTGCGTTTTCTTCCTTGTCCTCACTGTCAAATACATTGATTTTACATGTACCCTCGGTAATTTCGATTGCACTCATAAAACCTGCCTTTTCCAGTGCCTGCTTTAACGCCGTTTTCTGTTGCTCGTCATCCTTTAAGGTTTCCAGTGTCTCCAAAGCCTCTTTTTTGGCCTCCTCACTGGATTTTGTATCTGATACGATATCAGATTGCTTCTTTACTTCCTCCTCTTGCTTTGATGTAATTTCCTCCTGCAGCTTTTCTGCCTCAGTTCCCTGCTGCTTTTCCTCTTCCTTAGAATCGCTCAGATTCTCACCGTTTTCAGTCGTCATAACGCTTGTCGTATCGGTAGGCAGCGTTACATAATAGACTGACAACATGAGAATAAGGGAAAACATCGTCAAAAAAGCGAGTGCCTGTCTGTTCATAAGCAGTCCTCCTTGCCGTTATAAGCCTATGCTTCAGACTGCATTTTTAGACCGCTAAGAAAATATTTCATTCATTTGCCGCATCCATTCCTCATAATATGCCTGTCGATATTCCATAAAATCCTTATAGGATATCACACGCTGTTCAAGCTCCTCGATAAATGGGATAAATGCCTTATTGACAGCCAGCATATTGGAATCATAGATGATTTTGATCGTTCCGATTTCACATAACGACTGTGCCAATATCCGTGCACATTCCTGATGAAGCAGCTCTGCCTGTTCCAGTGAAAGCTTTAAAAAGCGCGTATTCAGCCAATAATTATCAACCAAATAGTTTTTTATCACACTTAAAAATAAACAGAAATCCTGCATATCATTGCCCGGCTCTACCGCAAACAGCATTTTAAAGAACACGAACCAATCGTAATCCTCATTGATCACGGAAATCAAATAATGTCCCAATATATCGATAAAGATATCGTTTGAAGTAAAGCCTTGATCGAGATGCACCTCATTTTCAAAATCGATCTTGGTACGGCTCAGTTTCTTAAAGGTTTGAAACAGCGCAGCGATACGATCGTTATTACCGCCGTCATAATGAATATCCTTGATAAAGATATAATGTCCCAAAAGAGTTGAGGTCTGTTTGATATTCAAGGTGAAGCCGAGTGATTCCATCATCTTTTGCGCAAACAGATCGTTGATGGCCTTTGTGATCTGCTTCTCAAAGCTGTCCTCATCTAAACCGGAATCACTTAAAGAAAGCTCTTGCATCTGTTGATAAACGATGCTGAGCTGTCGATCGGTAATTGTCAGTTGGGCATTGATACTGGCAAGCAGATCCTTCATAAAGCTGTCATATACATAATAATTCGTATTTTTATAGACGAGCTTATGTTCGATTTCACCCCAAAAGGCATGTACCAGTGCCTTGATCTGAAGTTCAAAATTAATTTTTTGATCATCCTTTTCATAAAAACCGTCGATACGATAAATGGAAAAGCCGTTTTTCTGCAGCTGCGGCTGATGAGAAGCCAAATCCAGATGAAACATCGGATAAGCATCACATGTATAAAAGCCCTGTTCATCCTGTTGTGTCAGCTGCTTTCTCAGCCATAACAGTGCCTTGTATTCTTCCTCAATAAAGCGACATTCGATCGTTACACCGATCAGATCGGAAAGCTGATCGAGAATATCCTGTGCATTTTGACATTCCTTATAAAAACGATTGCGAATGATTTTTTCCCGCAGACTTTCCTTGCTTTTAACACGTGAGGATAAATCGATGAATACCTCGGAATGCTCATGAAATAATGAGCGAATGATCGAATTGATTTCATTTTCTGCCTCATGATAAAAGGCATTGTTTTTTGCTAAAAGCTGTAATGTTTCCTCGATTAAATCAAATACCTGTAAACGCATATGCTTCCTCCGAATGCTTGTTAAAATAAGTATCCACCAACTTCTGGGTTTGGGGACACGCTACTTCAAATAGTGGGGAGT
>CANSQL010000002.1 GCA_947649125.1 uncultured Erysipelotrichaceae bacterium
GGCACGTACGGTGGTGTGAGAGGACGGGAGTTAGTCACTCCCTCCTACTCGATTATATCAATTTTATTTGTCAGCAAGGAGTCATGAATTATCAGAATAAAGAAATTGATCTTATCATGTATCGGCAACCGAGTTTAAAATATTAAACTTTTTGTTTAAAAACTATTGCATTGCCGAAATAATTATGTATAATAATATTGTTTCAAATACTATACTAAAAGTTTAGCAATACTAAACAGGAGGCGCTTATGGATATCGGTCGAAAACTGAAGCAGCTGCGAATCCGCAATGATTTGACATTAGAGGAGCTTGCGAGCCGCAGTGAATTAACAAAAGGATTTTTAAGTCAAGTGGAGCGAAATCTGACATCTCCGTCTGTTTCAACGCTGGAGGATATTTTAGAAGCGTTAGGAACAGATTTAGCCGCCTTTTTTAAAGAGAGCAGAGAGGAACAGATCGTCTTTCATACAGACGATTTTTTTATCGATGAACAAGAGGATTTTACGATTCATTGGATTATTCCCAATGCACAGAAAAATGAAATGGAGCCGATGATTTTGAAGCTGAAGCCAAACGGCACTTCACAAATCGTCGATCCGCATATCGGTGAGGAATTCGGCTATGTGCTGCAGGGTAAAATCACACTTGTAAATAACGATAAGGAATATGTGCTGAAAAAGGGTGAAACCTTTTATATCAGCGGACGAAATACGCATTATATAAAAAACAGCGGTAAGCATGAGGCTGCGCTGTTGTGGGTAAGTACCCCGCCGATGTTTTAGGAGGATAGAAAATGGAAATGATTGAAATGAATCAGCCAAAGCGCTTGATTGAATTTAAAAATATCGTAAAGGATTTTGACGGACAGCTTGTATTAAAGGGGATATCCTTGGATATTAACGAAAATGAATTTGTGACCTTATTAGGACCGAGCGGCTGCGGTAAGACAACACTGCTGCGTATTTTAGCAGGCTTTTTAAAACAGAATGAAGGCAGAGTCATCTTTGACGGTGAGGAAATCAGTGAGCTTCCGCCGTATAAGCGAGAATTGAATACAGTGTTTCAGAAATATGCTTTATTTCCGCATATGAATGTATATGAAAATATCGCATTCGGATTAAAAATCAAAAAAATGAGTAAAGACGTTATCGAACAAAAGGTAATGAAAATGCTGAAGCTGATCAATTTGGAAGGCTTTGAACAGCGTAATGTCACACTTCTTTCCGGCGGACAGCAGCAGCGTATTGCGATTGCACGTGCTTTAGTCAATGAACCGAAGGTATTATTATTGGATGAGCCGTTAGCGGCGCTTGATTTAAAACTTCGTAAGGAAATGCAGTATGAGTTGAAGCGAATTCAACAAGAAGTCGGTATCACGTTTATTTATGTTACGCATGATCAAGAGGAAGCGCTCACGATGAGTGATAAGATTGTGGTAATGAAGGACGGTGAAATCCAACAGGTAGGCACTCCGACCGATATTTATAATGAGCCGCAAAACCGCTATGTTGCGAACTTCATCGGTGAATCGAATATCATATCGGGAATCATGCGCAAGGATAAGCTCGTTCGCTTTGACGATATGGATTTTGACTGTGTAGATATCGGCTTTAAGGAAAATGAGCCGGTAGATGTTGTGATTCGTCCCGAGGATTTAGATATCGTAGTACAAGACGGCGGTAAGATGAACGGCGTGGTAAAATCGGTGCTGTTTAAGGGCGTTCATTATGAAATTATGGTTGAAACGGTACCCGGTACAACGGTAAGTGTAAAAATGAATGTGACGAAGGAGCATGACGTAGCTTCCAGTGATGCGAAGGAACGCATTTCTGCCAATCACTTCTTTGTCGATTTAGAGGATGTAAAGGACTTAAATGATGCGGAAATCATCGCACGTGCCGATGCACAGGCATGGGACCCCGAAAATGATGAATATTTATCGATTTCTAAAATCGAATATGAACTAAAGGAAGAGGTCGGCAATTATCCCGTAACCTTTTCTACGGCACTCGGTACTGCAGTAACGGTGAATATTATGGTGGTTGAACAAAAATACGTCGAAAACCCGAAAAAGAATGAAGCTATTTCCGCATTCAATTTCTTTAAGAGTGTTGATGAAATCAAGGAAAGCGTTGCGCTTGATACCGATTTGAAGACATGGGCAAATGCACAGGGCTGGAAGCTCAGTGATGAAAGCAGCGTGGAAATTGAGGACGTGGAATATGATTTTGATCCCGATACGATTACACCGGGTGTTTATCAGGTGACCTTTTCCACCAAAGGACGTGTGTTTAAGGTACATACGACGGATATTGCTGAGGAAGGTGCTGAAATCGCATTGAATTTCTATCCTGAGGATATTCATGTGATGAGCAAGATAGGGTATTGATATGAAAACATTTAAACGCTTGACCTATCCGTATATGCTGTGGATAACGGCAATGATCGTAATACCGATGCTTTTGATCGTACTTTATGCACTGACAAAACAGGGGAATGATGTTGCGACACTGCAGTTTACACTGGATAATTTTATTCATTTTTTCACCGATGCAGATTTTTTAAGCACGCTTTGGCTCTCTTTAAAAATCGCATGTATCACGACGATTTTATGTATACTGATCGGTTATCCGATTGCATATTTGATTGCCGCAAGCACGCCCGCTAAACGTAATCTTTATATATTGTTGATTACGCTTCCGATGTGGATCAATATGCTTGTAAGGACCTACGCATGGATCGGTATTTTATCAGATAACGGTTTGGTGAATCATGTGCTGCAGTTTTTCGGATTAGAACCGCAAAAGCTGTTATATACCGACTTTGCGGTTATTTTGGGCATGGTATATAACTTTATTCCGTTTATGATTCTCCAGATTGAAGCTTCATTAGCGAAGCTTGACCGCTCTTTGTTAGAGGCTGCGAATGATTTAGGTGCCGATCGGCTGCAGCGCTTTTTGAAGATAACGCTGCCGTTGTCCTTGCCCGGAGTGATATCGGGAATCACGCTTGTTTTTCTTCCGGCGGTTTCAAGCTTCGTCATTCCGAAGCTGATGGGCGGGGGTGCTTATATGCTGATCGGAAATGTAATCGAAAATCAATTTATCACTGTCGGTGAATGGAATTTCGGCAGTGCGATATCAATGATCATGGCATGTATTATTATGATTTCGATGTATATTACCCGTAAGCTTGATAAGAGTGATGATGCCGTAAGCAGAAAGCGAGGTAAGGTATAATGAGCGGACATAAGCTGCTGCGCCGTTTTCTGCTCGGCGCCGTACTGTTGTTTTTCTACTTTCCGATTCTGTATATGCTTGTTTTCTCCTTTAACGGTTCTCGATCACTGACAAGCTTTGACGGCTTTTCCTTACAGTGGTACGATAAAATGTTTCATGATCCGAATATGCTGGAGGCAATCTACTATACGTTGATAACCGCAGTTGTCGCAACCGTGATTTCTACGGCAGTCGGAACGATTACGGCAATCGGCTTAAGCAAGTCAAGGCGAATCGTGCGTGAGGTCGTTTCACAGGTAAACAATCTGCCGATTATGAATCCGGAAATCGTAACCGCCGTCGGATTGATGCTGTTTTATGTTTCATTAAGAATTGAAAAGGGCTTTTTAACGATGCTGCTTGCTCACATTGCCTTCTGTGTTCCTTATGTGATATTGAGCGTTATGCCGAAGCTGCGCTCGCTCGATGATAACTTAGCTGAGGCGGCAATGGATTTAGGAGCTACGCCGTGGCAGGCAATGGTAAAGGTCATTGTGCCGCAGATTATGCCCGGAATCATATCCGGCGCATTGATTGCCTTCACAATGTCGTTTGATGATTTTACGATATCTTATTTTGTTACGGGAAACGGTGTAAAAAACATCTCTACGCTTGTATGGACCATGAGTAAGCGCATCAATCCAAGCATTAACGCACTGTCAACGATCATCGTGCTTATGATTACGATAACGCTGCTGCTTGTGAATCTGCTTCCGATTATTAAAGAAAAGACTAAGACAAAAACGGGACATGTTTGGAAGCACACAGCTTCGATTGTCTCTTTATGCTTTGCTTTGTTGATCGGCGGAGGACTGTACTGGCTGAAAAGCGGAACCAAAACGCATATGAGCAGTGCCGATGCGATTGCGCGCTTCGGCAGTGATACGCTGAAGGTATATAATGTCGGTGAATATATCGATCCGCAGATCAATACGGCTTTTGAGGAGCGCTACGGAGTAAAGATCATTTATGATACCTTTGATTCCAATGAACTGATGTATACCAAGCTGCAGGGCGGAGAGCGTTATGATATATTAGTACCGAGTGATTATATGATCGAGCGATTGTTGAAGGAGGACTTTTTACAGCCGTTGAATCATGATCAGCTTCCTAATCTGAGTTATCTGGCAGAGGAATTAAATTCATTGTCTTATGATCCCGATCATACCTACAGTGTTCCGTATTTCTGGGGAACCGTAGGAATTGTTTATAATAAAAATAATGTTGATATTGAAGATTTACAAAAAGAAGGTTACAATATATTCAGGAATCAGAAATATAAGGGCCGCATCTATATGTATGATTCCGAGCGTGATTCCTTTATGATGGCTTTGAAGGCATTGGGCTATTCTATGAATACCGATGATGAAACGCAGTTGTATGAGGCCTATGAATGGCTGAAGGAAATCGTAACTACGATGAAACCGGAAATCGTTACCGATGAAGTCATAGATGCCATGGCAAACGGCAATAAGGATATGGCACTTGTATACAGCGGTGATGCGACCTATATTCTTTCGGAAAATGAGGATATGGGCTATTATATGCCGAGTGAGGGTACCAATCTTTGGAGCGACGCTATGGTAATTCCGAAAAATGCCGCAAATCCTAAACTTGCCAATGAGTATATCAATTTTATCCTGGAATATGAAAACAGCATGCGCAACACGGAATTTGTCGGCTATACCTCAACAAACGGTGAGGTGCTTGAGGAATGCAGTGCTGAGGGCGGTATTTATGCGGACAATGAAGCATATCTGCCTCGTCCAGGCTATGAAAAGGATGAAATTTTCCATTATAATGATAAATCACGCAAGTTGATTTCTGAATTATGGACAAAGGTAAAAATCGCAAAGTAAAGGTGGTAGAGGAATGAGTTCAAAAAGTGAAGCAAAACAAAAACAGAAATGGAAGCTGTATGTATATCGGGCAGTCATTGTTTCTATTATCGTTGTGATGCTCGTATTAAGTGTTTTACAGTTTTAGTGATTCGTAACAGTGATAAGGCAGGCACTTCATTCGGTGTCTGCCTTTTCTAAGCGATTCTCAGAGAATTAAAGCGATGCTTTGTGCAGATAGGGAGATATCATCAATGATAAAAAAGAGTGTTAAAAAAGAAATCGACAGGATAATTAAAGAAATATGATTAAATGATATATGTAAAGAGTACGGTAACGGCGGTTTGTTAAAAGAGGCAAGCCTTCAATGCAGTCTCTATCATTATTTGCGTATGAGACTGTCTGCGCTTTAAAAAGAAAATAATCTTTATATTTATCCCGAATTCTATTTTAAAGAATTGAATTTTTTTTGCCGATCTCGCCATAGTAGAAATGGATATGAATGACGGTAAATCTAATATTAAAGATAAGGTGACAGATGTTGCTGCTGTTATAGAGCTGAAATTCAGCGGCGGTGCATCTCAATCGGTAGAAAATTTTATAAAGGCAGATAAGAATAAACTAAAACAGTATTCGTATCATTTACCGTATGATTGTCAGTATTATTTCGGTGTCATTTATGAAACAGAATGTGATGAATGGACTCATTGGTTTGATAAAAGAAGCACAGATAACTGGGGAAAAGGTTGTTTGACAGAACTCAATGCCGGATATCTGATCAATGCAGGAGATTTAGAAAGCAAAATGTATTTCGGTGTGAAATCATATAACCAATGGAATATACAAGATGAAATGAATCAATGTAAAATCAAATTTATGAGCGCAGCTTAGCTGATTCAGCTTATTGACAAAGCTGTTCGAGAAATAAATATAAGATAAGTATCAACCGACAGAAAAGCTGTACCTGTACTCTGTATCCTTCATTCTGCACACAGCAACCGTCATGATGAAAAATAAACATAAGGATATGATAATATGAAAGCACAAAGCACAAAGTAAGCGTAATAAGTGAAATAAAAATTGAAACGCTCAGATAACTATGCTATAATATTTAAGATAATCAACAGCCAATGAAACGAATGTAGTATTTACCTCACTCATATAAGAGAATAGGCGGTCGGTGCGAGCCTTGATGAGCGGTAAGGAACGCTGTCGGTGAGGCTGTTGCGTGAAAAATCGACGATACAGATGCAAAGGTGTACTTCTACGGAAGTGAATCGGGATGGTACCGCGGAAAATAATTTCGTTCCTGAATTTCAGGAGCGTTTTTTTATGCAAGGAGGAAGCTTATGAAGCAGTTGACAGGAAATCAAGTCAGACAGATGTTTTTGGATTATTTCGCAAGTAAGGATCATATGATTGAGCCGGGAGCCTCATTGGTCCCGCATAACGATCCGACGCTTTTATGGATCAATGCCGGTGTGGCCGCATTAAAAAAATATTTTGACGGCTCTTTAAAGCCGGAAAAGCCGCGCATTGCGAATGCACAGAAATCGATAAGAACCAATGATATCGAAAATGTAGGTAAGACAGCACGTCATCATACTTTTTTTGAAATGCTCGGCAATTTTTCAATCGGTGATTACTTTAAAAAAGAGGCAATTCATTTCGCATGGGAATTTTTAACAGATGAAAAATGGATCGCATTTCCGAAGGATAAGCTGTATATTTCCGTTTATGAGGACGATGAGGAAGCATATCGGGTATGGAGTGAGGAATGCGGTGTTTCACCGTCTCATATTTTAAAGACAAAGGATAACTTTTGGGAAATCGGTGAAGGGCCGGGCGGACCTGATTCTGAGATTTTTTATGATCGCGGAGAAGCCTATGATCCGGAAGGGTTAGGTGAGCGCTTGTTTTTTGAGGAAATGGAAAACGATCGCTATATTGAGGTTTGGAACGTCGTATTTTCCCAATATGACTGTAAGCCTGAATTGCCGCGCAGTGAATACAAGGAACTGCCGCAGAAAAACATTGATACCGGAATGGGCTTAGAGCGTCTTGTTTCCCTGATTCAGGGCGGCGAAACGAATTTCGATACAGATTTATTTTTACCGATCATCGAAGCGACAAAGCAGTTTGCGAAGCATCCGTATGAGGGTGAATATAAAATGGCATATCGTGTCATTGCCGATCATATCAGAACGGTAAGCTTTGCGCTTGCGGACGGTGCGCTGTTTGCGAATGAGGGCAGAGGATATGTGCTGCGCAGAGTATTGCGCCGTGCGGTACGCTTTGCGCGTAAGCTGGAAATCGAACAGGCCTTCTTATATCGTTTGGTACCGGTCGTAACCGAAATCATGAAGGATTTCTATTCGTATTTAACGGATAAGCAGGAAACGATCATGAAGCTGGTAAAGGCGGAAGAAGAGCGCTTTTCCGCAACCTTGGCGGACGGTGAGCGCTTATTAATGGATGTGATGAAGGAGCGCAAGGATCATATGCTGGACGGTCAAACGGCCTTTCAATTATATGATACGTACGGCTTCCCGTTTGAGCTGACCTTAGAGATTGCCGGTGAAAACGGCTATCAGGTTGATGAAAAGGGCTTCCATGCGGAAATGGAAAAACAGCGTGAGCGTGCCAGAAATGCCCGTGATCAGGCTCAGTCTATGTCCTCACAGTCAGCGGATTTGATGAGCTTTACGCAAAAGAGTGAATTTATCGGCTATGATCAAACAGTGTGTGAAGCCAAGGTCATCGCGCTGTTCAAGGACGGCAAGGCGGTAAATGAGCTGAGTGATTGCGGTGAGGTCATTTTAGATCAAACGGTGTGCTATGCGGAAAGCGGCGGACAGGTTGCCGATTGCGGAATCATGAAAAACGAGCATATGAACGCAACTGTTGAACAGGTCATCAAGGCACCGCATAAGCAGCATCTGCACAGTGTTGTGCTTGAAGGCGGCAAGCTTTCGGTGAATGATTGCGTAAGCGTGGCAATCGATGAACAAAAGCGCAAGGTCATTACGAACAATCATTCCTGTACGCATTTGCTGCAGAGCGCGTTAAAACAAGTAATCGGTGCTCATATTCAACAGGCAGGCTCCTTTGTTTCCGATGAATATCTGCGCTTTGACTTTACCCATTTTGAAAAGGTAAGTGAGGAACAGTTGAAGCAGATCGAGGATATCGTAAATCGCTATATCTGCGCCGGCTATCCGGTCATTAAGGAATATATGGCGATCGAGGAAGCGAAAAAGAGCGGCGCAACCGCCTTGTTTGATGAAAAGTACGGCGATATCGTGCGTGTCGTAACGATGGGCGATGTATCAAAGGAATTCTGCGGCGGCTGTCATGTGAATAATACACAGGAAATCGGTTTATGTAAAATCATCGGTGAGGAAAGCATCGGTTCGGGAATTCGTCGTATTACCGCAAAAAGCGGCTTCGGCGCTTATTTGGAATTTACACAGTGTGAACAGTCGTTAAAGAATGTTGCTTCCTTGTTGAAGCTGAACGGACTGCATCATGTTGAGGAAAAGGTTGCACAGGTGTTACAGGAAGCAGAACAGATGAAAAAGGAATTACATACGCTGCATAATCAAATGTTCGTATTAAAGGCGAAGGAGCTGATGGAGCGTAAACAGACACTGAACGGTCTCGACATTATAATCGAACAGCTTGAAGGTGCCGATGCGAATGCATTGAAGGATATCGCATCGACCGTGAAAGCGCAGCTGCCCGGTGCAGTCATCTTCTTAGCTTCCAAGCTTGAGGATAAGGCGATCTTTGTGGCCGGAGCAGGAAAAGCGGCTGTCGAAAGCGGCATCAAATGCGGTGATTTGGTAAAAGAAGCAGCCTTGATTTGTGAAGGCAAGGGCGGCGGTCGTCCTGATTTGGCACAATCCGGTGCGAAAAATACGGCGAAAATTAATGAGGCAATCAATGTAATTAAAAATAAACTCGGATTCACTCTTTAAATTTTGACGATAATACGTTAAAATAATAGGTAAGCAAATAGAAAGGGAGGTAATACCATGAACGATATTACTGAAACTATGTCATTTAAGTCAGATGAGCTTCGCAGAGACAATATTAAGCATATTCTGAGAATCGTCAAGGAAGCGCTGGATGAGCGCGGCTATAACTCTGTCAATCAGCTTGCAGGTTATCTGATTTCCAATGACCCTGCTTATATCTCCTCTCATAATAATGCCCGCACCCTGATTCAAACGGTGGAGCGCTATGAAATCATTGAGGAGTTGGTACGTGCTTATTTGAAGGATGATAAATAGCGATGCGTATCTTAGGTCTTGATTTGGGCTCGCGAACCTGCGGTGTCAGTGTATCCGATGCGCTCGGTATGATAGCTAGAGCTTATAAAACCGTTCGTTTTGCGGAAGAGGATTATGATGCTGCACTCGATCAGATCAGCGAAATCATCAATGAGCTGCAGATACATAAGGCGGTATTAGGACTGCCTAAGCATATGAACGGTGATATCGGTATTCGCGGGGAAATCTCGATTGCGTTTAAGGAAAGCTTGGAACAGCTCGGTATTGAAGTAATATTGTGGGATGAACGCTTAACGACGGTTGCGGCTGAAAAAATCTTAATTGCGGCTGATGTATCACGCAAAAAACGCAAGAAGGTGATCGATCAAATGGCTGCCGTTCAAATCCTGCAAAGCTATTTAGACAGTCAAAATTAAGGGGCGTCATGCCCCTTGCTTTATAGGCAAAATAAAAATGAATAAGTAATATAGGAAAGTCAGATAATACGATAAGGAGGTAGTTTATGTTGGAATCTAATACGTTGTATGTCAATGATGAAAACGGAAATGAAATGGAAATGGAGATTCTGTTTACATTTGAAAATGATGAATCAGGAAAAAAATATGTGGTATTTGCCGATCCGCAGGATGAAAGCGGTGAGGTGTATGCTTCCGCATACGATGAGGCAGGAAATCTGTTGCCGATCGAAACCGATGCGGAATGGTCTATGGTAGAAGAAGTATTAGGAGCTTTCAGTCAGGATGAAGACAGCGATTCGGAATAAAAAGCTTTTGATAGCGCTTATCAGTGGCGTTACCGTCGTTATTTTACTGTTGTGCAGCTTTTTGTTTTATCAAATGAGCCTACAGCCGGTAACCTCAAACAGTGAAATCGTTGATTTTGAGGTCGTTGAAGGTGATAATGCTTCAAATATCATTGAACGCTTATCTGATGAGGATATTATCAAAAATGCGGCGATTGCGAAGCTGTATGCTCGCTTTAACGGCTTGAATGATATCAAGGCAGGGCATTTTCAAATCGATCGTTCATGGAATACAGGTGAAATACTGTCTTATATGAATGATTCCGCCAATGCATCCGGCAAACAGGAACGCATTACTGTCATTGAGGGTATGTGGGCCAAGGATATTGCGACAGCGGTTGAGAAAAAGCTGAATGTGAAGGCAAAGGATTTATTGAAGCTGTGGAATGACGAGGAATATTTGCGTACCTTGATCAAGCGTTATGAGTTTTTGGATGAAAGCATCTTGAACGATCAGACAAGAGTTCGCTTAGAGGGCTATTTGTATCCGGAAACCTACAGCTTTGAGATGGATGCAACTGCACAGGATGTCACGGAAACATTGTTGGATCAGTTTGATCGTGTATATCAGAGCTTGAAAGCGGATATTGAAAAGGACGGCCGCTCAATTCATGATATCATCACCTTGGCATCGCTTGTTCAATATGAATCGAAAACAGCTGAGGATATGGGAATGATTGCGCAGGTGTTTGAAAATCGTCTTGCGATCGATATGAAGCTGCAGTCCAGTGTAACGATTTGTTACGCATTGTATGAGGAGTATAAAAATGCGATGGATTGTGAGGTAAATTCCGATATTGATTCACCATATAACACTTATATGCACAGCGGCTTGCCGGTCGGACCGATTCTGAATCCGGGAGAAGCGGCAATGAAAGCGGTGTTGCATCCGACGGATAACGATTATCTCTATTTTATGGCTGATATTTACGGTGACGGTAAGGTGTATTATGCGAAAACCTTGGATGAGCATGAAGCGAATGTCAGCAAATATTTAAGATGATACTTTGGAAGCAAATGAGAATTTGTCGGTGCTTTGGCTTTGAAACGCTGTAAAAAACAATGGTATTCTCAAGGGAAACATGCTATAATAAGGCACGAATAAGGAGTGAAAAACATGGCTCAGGAAAAATTTTTAGTTACCCAAGCAGGTTTAGATGAATTAAAACGGGAACAGGATGAGTTAATCCATGTCGTCCGTAAAGAAGTTATAAGAGAGCTGCAGGAAGCACGCGCACAGGGCGATTTAAGTGAAAACGCCGATTATGATGCCGCAAGAGATCATCAGGCACGTGTTGAGGCACGTATTCGTGATTTAGAGGCAATGATTGCGAATGCGGAAATCATTGAGGAAGACAAGGGTGCTTCTTCCTCTAAAACCGTAACTCTGGGTTCTACCGTTACTATTTTGGATTTATCCACAAATGAAGAGGAAACGTATACGATTGTCGGTTCTATTGAGGCTGATCCGTTAAACGGAAAGCTTTCCAATATTACACCGTTGGCTGTTGCGTTAATGGATAATAAGGTAGGAGACAGGATTACTGTAGCTGAAGCAGAAGTTCCTTACGATGTGAAAATCACAGCTTTGCATTAATTCATTAAAAAATTTTTTGTAGTAACACCTTTTGTCTTGTATATAAAGATAGGAGGTGTTTTTTTATGCGTAAACAATGGCTCTTGCTGTTACTTATTCCGCTGTGTTTGTATATGGGAATTCCGCAGGTACCCCATGCGATGGTAACGGAACGTGCGGAAACAAAAACGATTGAAATCAAGGGTGAGGTAAACAAGCCCGGTGTTTATGAGGTGGCATGGGAGGCAACGATTGCCCAAGTGCTTCAGGAAGCGAATGATGTCACAGAGGATGCGGATTTATCAAGCATCAATCAAACACAGGTCATTGAAAACGGGACTGTCTTGATTATCCCTAAGAAACAGGAGCAGCAATGCATATCAATCAATACGGCTACGGCTGAGCAACTTGATACACTGCCCGGTATCGGCCCTAAAATCGCACAGCGTATTATTGAGGAGCGAACATCGGCACCGTTTGTTCTGCTTGAGGATATCAAACGAGTCAAGGGAATCGGGGACAAGCTGTTTGAGAAAATGAAAGACAAGATTTGTCTATGAAATCCACATGGCTGTATTGCGCTCTTTGCGCAATCATATTGTGTCTTGTCCCTTATCCGTACACATGGTGGACATGGATTTTTATCGTACCGTTTTTATTTCGACGACAAGGGGTTTATTGTCTTGTTTCCTTTGCGGTTTTATTTGTTCTTACGCTTCGTATGATACCGCCGCAGATCAATCAGCCGGAAGCTCATACTCATTTGAAAATTCATGAGATTCATACAAGCTATGTGATTGCGGAAGGACCGCAAGGAAAATTTTTATTATACGGTGCTGAGAGTTACGGTCTTGATGATGTATTGGAAGCCGATATTCGCTGTGAACTGTTGAACAGTCAAAAGAATTTCGGTTTATTTGATTTTTCAGCTTATATGAAAAAGCGTAATATTCATTACAGCTGTGAATTAAAAGGAAGTACCTTATCGGCACAAGGAAACAGTTTGCGAGCTTCCTTATGGAAACGAGTACAGGCCTTTGAAAAGCCGCAGCGTAAATGGCTGCTTCAATCGCTGTATCATATTCAGGATAAAGAGGAGCGACTGGAATTCATCGGTTCTACAGGACTTCATTTAAGCCTGTTGCTGCATTGTTTGACCTCATTGGCTTCTTTATGGATTTCGAAAAGAAGGGCACAGGGGATTTGTCTGTTTGTGCTTGCGGGGGCGGCTGCGCTTGGCTCTTGGAGAGATTCACTGCTTCGGATTTTCTGCTTTCGTCTTGTTGCTTGGCTTATGCCGCATAACAAACAAGATCGTTTAGGAATTTCGGCGCTGTTATTGTTGATCTGCAGACCGTATCTGGTAAATGAGCTTGTGTTTGTTTTGCCGTTCTTATTTCGCTTTCTCGCTTTGTTTCAGCATCGTCATATACCGCGTTTCTTCTATACGATGAGTGTATTAATTCCGCTGCAGTTTTATTATTTCCATGAGCTTGATATCATCGGACTGCTGATCTTCAGCGCATTGCGTTATCTTTATATGGTCAATTATTGCTGCGCAATGCTGTATTGTATCCTTCCGTTTTCACTGCTGTTTCCGCTCGGTAATCTTATCCTTGAAATAATACGCAGCTTAGAGAGCTTTCATATTTCATTTTATTATCAGGCATCGCTTTTATTTGTCACGCTATGGTTGTATTTTTTGCTGCACTGTTTTCATCGACGAAACAGACGGGCACTCTTTTCGCTATTACTTATGCTTCTGTATACGCAGTATGCTCCTTATTTTCGTCCTTACGCGCATGTACTGATGTTGGATGTGGGGCAGGGAGACTGTACCTTGATATCGTTGCCGTTTCATCAGGGAAATATTTTGATTGATGTCGCGGGAAGTGAAAAAAGAAATATTCCCAAGGATGTCATTGTACCGGCCTTGCAGGCTCAAGGTGTCACAAGTATTGATGCGCTGATTATAACCCATGATGATTTGGATCACAGCGGCGGGCTGGAGCAGCTTCAGGAGTTGATGGAAGTCAAGCGAATTATCACCAGCAAACAGGAGACGTTAGAATTCGGCAGCTTTCAGTTTCAATTTTTATTACCTGATGCTGAATTGTCTGATAAAAATGAAAACAGCATCATTACTTATGTTGATTTATTCAAAATGCGTTTTCTGTTTATGGGTGATGCCGGTAAGCAAGCTGAACAGCTCTTGATGAAGCGTTATCCTTCGCTGAAGGCGGATATCTTAAAGGTAGGTCATCATGGCTCAAAAAGTGCTTCTTCAAGACCGTTTCTGCATTCACTTCATCCGCTGTTGGCCCTTATTTCCTGTGGTGCTCATAATTTTTACGGACATCCGCATCAAGAGGTGTTGGATGCTTTACAGACAGCGAATATTTCGATCATGGATACTCCGCATACCGGTGCAGTCAGTATAAAAATCACAAATTTCTTTCAGATATATCAGACGGCGGCAGGTGATTTTGGTGTAATTCATATCAAATGATATTTTCGTCATGACAGCGGTTGTATAGATATCTTAGCTTGTGATTTCTCGTTTTCTTTCATAAGAAAAAGGGAGATTATACTCCCTTGGGTTTAAAAATCTAATGAATTCGGATGTAATAAGAAATCATAGATATTCATCATGAGGATACCGTCATCAGTATACAATGGTTTTGGTGTATTGGATGTGATAATAATTTTTTTAAAAGAATCGTTGATTCTTAAAAACGGACGAATTTCTTGTTCTCTTTTTTCATCTGTATCAAGAACATATGCTGATTGGATATAGTATTTTTTTGAACCTTTCCTGCAAATGAAATCTACTTCTAATTGTTTTCTCTCTTTTTTACCGTTTTTATCGTAATCGAATATATTGATATTTCCTACATCAACACTATATCCTCGCATTCTCAGTTCATTATAAATGACATTTTCCATAGAATGTGTAATTTCTATTTGTCTGAATTTAATTCTTGCGTTTCGAAGTCCTATATCCATAAAATAGTATTTTGAAGGTGTTCCGATATATGCCTTTCCTTTAATATCATAGCGATTTGCTTCTTCAATCAGAAATGAATCTTCTAAATATTCAAGATATTTTGTAATAGTGGTAGCTGTGATTTTAGATTTATTTACACTTTTAAATGTTCTTTGCAGTTTATTCGGGTTAGTTAAGGAACCGATGGCAGAAGATAATATATCTAATAATATATCCATTTCTGCACTGTTTTTGATTTTCTTCCTTTGGACGATATCACGGATATATGTTTCTTTGAATAAGTTTTCTAAAAGGGTAACTTTTTGATCTTCCGATCCTGCTAAAACAACTAACGGTATGCCGCCGTAAGTAATATATTCATTCCAACCGTCGTATTTGTTTCCTTTATAAACGCTCATGAATTCGGAAAAATTTAAAGGATACATGTGCAACTCATCACCTCTGCCTCCGAATTCTGTCGCAATATCTTTAGATAATAGTTTTGCATTACTTCCTGTTACATATACGTCTACATTTTTTTTATCTGCCAATCCATTTAGTACGCTGACAAATTCATCTAAAAGCTGAACCTCATCTAATAGGAAATAATATTTGCTGTCATCCTTCAATTGTTCATTTGCCCATGGATAAAATATTTTTGGATTTCTGAAATTGATATTGTCATATAAATCGAAGGATATTTCAACAATATGATTTTCATCAACTCCATTTTCCAATAAGTGATTTTTAAATATGGTGCGAAGCAAAAATGATTTCCCGCATCTTCTGATACCTGTAATCACCTTAATTAAACCATTATGCTTTCTGCTTACTAATTGTTCTAAATAATAATCTCTGCTGATTATCATAGTTATCAACCTTTCTATAAGATATTTCTGTGATATATCACTTAAATCTCTTATAGTATAACCTTTTATTTATGTTATTTCAATGTTTAGAAGATATTTTATGTGATATAGCACAAAAAAATATATTAAATTAAAAAGAAATTCTTTAGTTATGAGAATCGTATGGATTTTATAAAGGATTATAACAAAAAGGATTCTGCAATAACTTTTTGGCTTTAAAAATCTAATGATTTTGGATGTTATAAGAAACTGTCGACCTTCCTATAAGATATTTCTATGACATATCACAAAAATTTCTTATAGTATTGAATGTTATATCATATGATTGACTGAATTGTAATAGGTCTCTGCATCAATACCGAATACGCTACAGACAACGAATATCAGGATCTTGGATACACCGCATACCGGTTCAGTAAGTATAAAAATCACAAATATCTTTCAGATATACAAGACGTCGGCAAATGATTTTGGTATAATTAATACCAGGTGATAATTTATGAATTATGTCATATACGGAGAAGAAGGCTACCAGGTCAAAAATGCGGTGAATGCCGCAATCCAAAAGGAAATCGGTAAGCGTGATGAAATGAATACCGTTGTATATTCAGCGCTTGAAACAAGCTGTGAGGAAATACTTGCTGATGCACAGACGATCAGCTTTTTTACCGATAAGAAATGTATCGTCGTAGAGGACAGTGAATTCTTAAGTGCGAAGGATTCCACCGGCTTTTTATTAGAGCCGCTGTTGGAATATCTGAAGGCACCGATGGATTCCACCGTGTTAATTCTTACCGGCTCCTTTGCGAAGCCTGATATGCGCAAAAAAGCCGTAAAACAAATATTATCGTTTTGTAAGTGCATTGTATGCAATCGCTTGGATAAGAATTCCTTGCCGGCTTATGTAAAGGAACAGCTTCAAAAGCGCAACCTACAAGTATCACCTGCGTGCTTTCGACTGTTGTGTGAGCGCTTGCCTTATGATGTCGGTATGATTCAAAATGAACTCGATAAGCTGGAGCTATACGGTGATACGGTTACTGAGGAATTGATCAAACTGCTTGTGACTCGTTCCTTAGAGGAAGACGTGTTTGCGCTTGTGAATGCAGTCGTAAACAAGGATCGCAGGCAATGCTTTCGCATATGGCGTGATTTACAGGTACTAAATAAAGACCCGATTTATCTAATTGCGTTGATATCCTCACAGTTTCATCTTTTGTATCAGGTAAAATGCGCTATGCTGCAGGGAATGAATCGACAGGATGAAATAGCGGCGCAGCTCGGTGTGCATCCGTATCGAGTAAAGCTCGCATTGGGAATTTGTCATCGTTTTACCGCAGATGATTTATTAGAAACACTGAATCGACTGGCTGATCTGGATCAATCGATAAAGGCGGGCAAGGTAGATAAGACCTTAGGGTTAGAATTATTTTTATTACGAGGTGATACTATATGAAATCATTAAAAGAATTGTTTCGAATCGGACCGGGACCTTCTTCCTCTCATACACTGGGACCGCAGCGAGCCGCAAAGCTGTTTAAAGAGGCAAATCCGCAAGCCAAGCGATATCAAGCGGATTTATTCGGTTCACTAGCTTTAACGGGAAAAGGGCATATGAGCGATATGATTATTGAACAGACCTTTGCGCCGATTCCCTGTGAAATTCATTTTAAAAGCGGTGATAACTTAAAGCATCCCAATACGTTAGTATTGTCTGCTTACGATGATGATAAGTTGTTGGATTCATGGACAGTATATTCAATCGGCGGCGGGGCAATTTTAATTGAAGGAAAAGCGGCGGAGGACGGAAAGGAAGTCTATCCGCATGAATCCATGAAGGAAATCAGCGAGTATTGTAAAGAGGAACAGATTGCGCTGTGGCAGTATGTCGATCGCTTTGAGGATATCAATGATTATTTGAACGATATTTTACTTCAGATGTGTCGAACCGTGGATAACGGCTTGAATACGAAGGGGGTGCTTCCGGGCAAGCTGAAGCTGGAGCGAATTGCCAGAGGGCTTTTGGATAAGGCGAATGTATGTGAGAATCCGATGGAAAAGGAAAAGCTGTTGTTAAGTGCTTATGCGTACAGTGCCAGTGAGGAAAATGCGGCAGGCGGTATTACCGTTACAGCACCGACGCTCGGCAGCAGCGGTGTTCTTCCGGCACTTGTATATTATTACTATTACGATCGCAAGCTGCAGCGTGAGGAATTGATCAAGGGTTTAAAGATTGCCGGTCTTGTGGGAAATTTGATCAAGCACAATGCCACGATATCAGGGGCGCAGGGCGGTTGTCAGGCCGAAATCGGCGCAGCGTGTGCGATGGGGGCGGCAATGGTTGCGTATTTGCGCGGCTTGAACCAGCATCAGATTGAATATGCAGCCGAAATGGGCATTGAGCATCACCTTGGCTTGACGTGCGATCCGGTCGGCGGCTATGTGATGATTCCGTGTATCGAGCGTAATGCGGTAGCAGCACTCAGAGCGATGGATGCCGCAGTGCTGGCTGAATTTATCTCAAAGGTGAAGCAGAATCGTGTCAGCTTCGATATGATCGTGAATACGATGAACTATACGGGAAAAAAGCTGCCGATGGAATTAAGAGAAACCTCATTAGGCGGCTTGGCAACGATCGTGCCGTTGGAATCATGCTAGAGCTTCCCGATCAAAGCGGCGCTTATGTATATATTCTGGAATGCAGCGACCATACGTATTATACAGGCTGGACGACCAATCTGAAGGAGCGTTATCAAGCTCATCTGTCAGGCAAAGGAGCCAAATATACAAGAGCACATAAGCCGCTTGCCTGTGTATATTTTGAAGTCCACACAGACAAACAAAGCGCAATGAAACGTGAATATGAAATCAAGCAGCTCAGCCGTAAGGAAAAGCTGTCACTGATTGAAAACAAGCAGGAACATGCTTCCCGTAAATAAACTGTTCGATTATAAGTGATAAATAAACAAAAAAAGATCCGCTGTTTGCGGATCAGTTTTTTCATAATCAATTAGGCAATTTCATTAATCTGCTTTGCCAAACGAGATTTTTGACGACTTGCGTAATTCTTGTGATGAATTCCTTTGGCTACTGCTTTATCTAATTTAGAACAAGCGTCATTATATGCGCTTGCAGCAGCTTCCTTATCCTTCGCATCAACTGCAGCGATTACTTTTTTGATTGCTGTTTTCAATGCAGATTTTTGTGAAGCAACTGCTAAGGTTCTTTTATTATTGGTTTTCACACGTTTTTTCTGAGATTTGATCTGCGGCATATCTACACCTCCTAATTTTCAATGCCTACAAATTATACCAAACCATAACTGAAAAAGCAATAATTACCTTTAAAAATTCCATACTAATCATTGAATGAGGTGATAAAAATGGAAAAGCACTATCAAATACGCACAGATTTTGCGGATGAAGCAGAGGGCTGTACCTTAAAAGAGGACACCTTTACGCATGAAAAAACGATTCACGGCAATATTCAAAGCAGCTATATCAAGGTTCTTCAAAAGGAAAATGCACTCGGTAAGGAAATCGGTGATTATGTATCGGTACAATTCGATGAATTATTCGATCATGATCAGCGTGAGGATATCATCGATGAGGTTTGTAGGCAGCTTCAAAAAATGCTTCGCTCGATGAAGCTCAAGGTAAAAAAGGTTTTGGTCGTCGGCTTAGGAAATCGCTTTATTACCTCGGATGCGCTCGGTCCTGAGGTAAGCGATGATATTTTGGTGACGTCGCATTATTATGCGAACGAGGATAAAAAAATGCTGAAGGGAACACGTAATGTAGCAGTGATTCAGCCCGGAGTCATGGGGCAGACCGGCTTGGAATCTTACGCAATCGTCAAATCGGTATGTCAGCAGTTTGCGCCTGATTTAATTATCGCTGTCGATGCACTTGCGACACGCAGCATCTCACGTATCAATCGTGTCATTCAAATCAACAATACCGGAATTCAGCCGGGCAGCGGTGTCGGGAATCATCGCAGTGCCTTGACACAGGAAAGCTTGGGCATACCGGTCATTGCCATCGGGGTAGCGACCGTCACAAGCATCGGCGCAATTTTATCCGATCTGTTGTCTGAAAGCACGCTGAATCAACAGGATTTGTTAGAGGAATTATCCAAGCGTCAACAGCTTGATCTTGTTGTTACACCGAAATCAATGGACGATGAATTGAAGCAGCTTGTCTATCTTGTTTCCGAAAGTATCAATCGCTTTATTCATCCGCAGTATTTAACACTGTAATATCGATATTTGCTTACGCATAAGAGCACTCCCTTTCGCATACGCTTTCTATGAGGGGGTGCTTTTATTTGCGAACCAACGGAAAAATACTATTGAAGGTGGCATTGTTGATCGGATTTTTATATATCACACCGTTTTTCAGCGGAATCGGTGAAATTATGAAGCACAGCGGTTTTTTAGATGCATTTGTATATCGTCAGCATTCTTTAGATGAAAGCATCTCGATCAAGGATGAAATGAATTTATTTTCGCACAATGCGAATTTAACGATACAGGATGATTTTAAATTTCAAACAACGCAGGAGCCGATGGAATCAAAGGACGATAAGGCAGAGGCAAAGGATGATAAGCCTGCAGAATATCAAGATAAAACCGATACAAAACCAAAGGATACCGATCAAAAGGATGAGAAAAAGCCAAAGGATACAGGCAAAACCGTGTATATCTATAATACTCACCAGTCAGAGGAGTATGAGGGGGGAGAAACGGTTATGGATGCCGCAGCTGTTTTAGGAAATGAATTAGAGGAGCGCGGAATTCACGTTGTTTTGGAAACAGCGAATTTTGCGGAGTATTTGAAGGCAAAGGGACTTGATTATAATGCAAGCTATGAGGCATCAAGAAGCTTTATGAATGATGCACTTGTGAATTACGGCGGCTTTGATTTGATTATTGATCTGCATCGAGATGCGATTCCAAGAGAAGTTAGCTATTTAAAAGCGAACGGAAAGACGTATGCGAAAATGATGCCGGTCATCGGCGGACTCAGTAAGAATGCCGATGTGATAAAAAAGAATTCCTCGACGCTATCTGACATAATTGACAGTAAGGTTCATGGTATCATGCGTTCAACAATGGTGCGCGAAGCATATTATAATCAATCCGTCAGCGACCGTATGATGCTGATTGAGTGCGGCGGCGATGTGAATCCGTTTGATGAGGTGAAAAACTCAATGGAGGTATTGGCTGACGGAATCTATGATTATTTAATGAGGTGATAAAATGAAGCGCTTTTTGGTTGATGCCTTGTTTGTATGGCTGATTATATCATTGATGATGTATATCAATGAACCAAAGGAGAATACGACGATTGATGATAAAATATCTGAATTTGAGGAGGAAATTGCTCGTCATGAGCGTGCTCGTCAAAAGGTAGAGGGGACACGCTTAAACGATATTGATGAAAATGCAGCTTCGCGTTTGGCAAAATCCGGCAGTGATTTTGTTATCAGTGTTATGGACAGCGGAATTGAGGTCGTTTCTCGCTTTGTACAGGGGTTTTCAAAATAATACAGGCAGAATCATGCGGTTCTGCTTTTTGTGTGCGTTCAGGTTAGGGTATCCATGTTACAATGCAGAAGGCTGTACACTAATAAAAGTATATCTAAAATGTATTAATTGATACATTAATATTGACTGACAATCACCTTAATATCATGTACTATTGTATTGTGTGTAGAAATACAATGAATAGATAATACAATCAAAATGATACCGGGAGACATTATTATGTTTGAAAGAAAAATATTTTGTGATGAATGCCGAAATGATGTAAACTATACTGTTGAAAATGCAGAGATGAGCGGAACTTTAAAGGGGGAGACCTATACTTATTCAGGTAAAATTGCTCGTTGTATCGATTGTAATTCAGAAGTCTATGTCGATGAAATAAATGATTATAATTTAAAAGCTTTGTATGATAAATACAGAGAAAAACAGGGACTTGTATCATTAGATGTGATTTTAGACATACCGAAAAAATATGCAATAGGGAAACGCCCTTTATCGTTATTATTAGGATGGGGAGAACAAACATTCACTCGATATTGTGAAGGAGATGTCCCGACCAGACAGTATTCGGAAGTCTTACAAAAGATTTATGATGATCTTGAGTATTATGAACAAATGTTAGAGGATAATAAAGGAAAGCTTAAAACCGAAGCAGCCTACAAAAAAAGCAGGAAGGCGGTTGACAAGCTGCTTGACGGCGGATCATGTGAAAACACTGAAATTGATTCAGCGATAAAGTATTTATTGAATCAATGTGAAGATATAACGCCGTTAGCGCTCCAAAAGGCTTTATATTATATTCAGGGATTTTATTATGCATTTTATAAAACCTTTTTGTTCTCGGAAGACTGTCAGGCTTGGACGCACGGACCCGTGTACAGAGATGTTTATTATCGATATCGAGATTATAAATTTGATCCGATAGCGCGTAACGATAAAGTTGATGATACATTATTATCTTCTTCAGAAAAAGCAATCTTTGAGAGTGTAGCGAAACATATTTGCTGTTACAGCGGAAAGGTATTGGAAAAATTCACTCATTTTGAAACCCCGTGGCTGTCAGCACGAGGAGAACTGAAAGAAACAGCCGCATGTGACAGGGTAATTACAAAGGAGAGTATAGGAGCCTATTTCGACAGTGTGAAAGAAAAATATAAAATGATCAATCCCAATGATATAAAAGAATATGCACAAACTATGTTTCAACAAATATAAATAATAAAATTTCTGTTGTAATTGATACAAAAGTATTTACTTCGAGAAAAACAGTCATCAGAGTGTGATTTTTTACGCTTTATATTTTCAATTCGGCTTGTTTTTGATATAATTACACAGCATATAAACAACATATAAAGAAATGAGGTGCAGGGCATGGATCAAAAATACATTCGTAATTTTTCGATCATTGCGCATATTGATCATGGGAAATCCACCCTTGCCGACCGTATTTTAGAATTGACGGAAACGGTAGAGGCAAGAGAGATGAAGGAACAGCTGCTTGATACAATGGATTTAGAGCGCGAGCGCGGAATTACGATTAAACTGAATGCGGTGCAGTTAAAATATACGGCATTAGACGGACAGAATTATATTCTGCATCTGATTGATACACCGGGACATGTCGATTTTACTTATGAGGTATCACGATCCTTGGCAGCCTGTGAAGGCGCGGTGCTTGTCGTTGACGCAGCTCAGGGAATTGAGGCACAAACCTTGGCAAATGTGTATTTGGCGCTTGATAATGACTTAGAAATATTGCCGGTCATCAATAAGATTGATCTTCCCAGCGCACAGCCTGATGTGGTAAAGCAGGAAATTGAAGATGTCATCGGTTTAGATGCACAAAACGCACCGTTAATATCAGCGAAAAACGGTTTAAATGTCCGTGATGTATTAGAAGCAATCGTGCATCATGTGCCGGCACCGAGCGGTTCAAGTACGAATCCGCTGCAGGCACTTGTATTTGATTCCTTCTATGATGCATATCGCGGGGTTGTGGCATTTGTGCGTGTGAAAGAGGGAAGTATTCGTGTCGGCGATCATATACGCTTTATGGCAAGCGGTGCCGAATATGAGGTGCTTGAGGTAGGAATTCGCAATCCGAAGGAAATCAAGCGTGATGTGCTGCATTGCGGTGAGGTCGGATGGCTTTGCGGAAGTATTAAATCCATTCAGGATGTGCGGGTCGGTGATACGATCACTCATGTTCAAAACGGTGCGAAGGAACCGCTGGCAGGCTATCAGGTAATGAATCCGATGGTTTACTGCGGTCTGTATCCGATTGATTCTGCCAAATACAATGATTTGCGCGATGCACTCGAAAAATTACGTTTAAATGATGCTTCGCTGCAGTTTGAAGCAGAAACCTCTCAGGCTTTGGGCTTTGGCTTTCGTTGCGGCTTCTTAGGTCTTTTACATATGGATGTGGTACAGGAGCGCATTGAGCGTGAGTATAAAATTGATTTAATTTTAACGGCACCGTCGGTTGTATATCATGCGTATTTAAGTGACGGCTCCATGATGAAAATTGATAATCCGAGCATGCTTCCGGAAGTTCAGCGCATCGATCATATCGAGGAACCGTTCGTTAAGGCAAGCATTATGACACCGAATGATTATGTCGGCGCAATAATGGAATTATGTCAGAAAAAACGCGGTATTTATAAAGATATGGTGTATATTGATAATAATCGTATGGATATTATTTATGAATTGCCGTTAGGGGAAATCGTCTATGATTTCTTCGATCGTCTGAAATCTTGTTCCAAGGGCTATGCTTCCTTAAATTATGAACTGATCGGTTATCAGACAAGCAAGCTGGCGAAGATGGATATTCTTTTGAACGGAGAAAGCGTGGATGCGCTGTCACTGATTGTCCATAAAGATTTTGCGGCTCCGCGAGGCAGAGCCATCTGTGAAAAGCTGAAAACGCTGATTCCCAGACAGCAGTTTGAAATTCCCGTACAGGCAGCGTTAGGCGGAAAAATCATTGCGCGTACCGATATTAAATCATTACGTAAAAACGTCCTTGCGAAGTGCTACGGCGGTGATATTTCACGTAAGAAAAAGCTGTTGGAGAAACAAAAGGAAGGTAAAAAGCGGATGAAAGCGGTAGGCTCCGTAGAAGTACCGCAGGAGGCATTTATGGCTGTTTTATCCATGGATGATGATAAATAATGCTTTGCTTATGAGGCTTACCCCTCATAGGCTTTTTTATTTCCTCTTATTTTGTCATGTTTCTTCTATCTTTGTCGAACTTCTTTAACGGATACCAATCTCATGCTAAAATAGACAGGTATTAAAATGAAAGGGTTATAAATCGGAGGGTAAAAGCATGTTTGAAACTGCGAAAAAATACAGTGAACAAGTATACTACAATAAAGCAGATTTGGAAAAAGAAATGGATTTTTATCTCGTTGATCCGCTGTGGCATGAGATTACACAATATCGCTCGTTATTTCGCCATGAATTTCCGATCAAGGAAAAAAAGACTTACTTGATCAGAAATCCTCATGTCAACGATCAAATGTCGGCCACACAGAATTTGTTATTTGAATGGCTGTTGTTGCATAAAGAGGACCCTGATAAGGAATTTGACTTGTTTTGGTTAAAGGAAGAGGAACAGCTGCGTTTTTTACGACTTTTGGTAAAGCTTCGCTATGATCGTTCGCTGAATCCGCAGACGTTGTTTCAAGAGGTCACGGACAGCTTTCAATTACACAGCGAGGTGAGTCAACAAACACTTCAATATTTGAGTGATGCACAAAATCCGTTGCTGCTGAAGCTGTTTCGCTTAGGAATGGAGGGCAATAAGCGCACTGCCTTTTTGCTGCTGTTCCCGACGCTGTATCTGCATCATTGCTTAAAGGCGGCAGAAATCATCGATATGGAAGAAATCATCGATAAAATTCATTCAACGGTTACCGACCTTGATGTAACCTCTGCTTTTTTGTCGCTTCTTGTAATGTTACGGTTGAAATTATCTGATGAAATGATATCATTAAAAAGAAATGAACAACTGTCTCCCTTGGATCAGGATGAAGTTGACTTGTGTGAACGCTATCCGATGCTACAAAAGGAGAGTATAGCCTTTTATGTTCGCCATCGTAAGCTGCATCATTATTATACGCTGCAGGATTATATGAAGGAAGCAGACGTTTGTTATGAAACTGCTCGCTATTCCATGGAAAAGCTGGTTGAATTAAAATGGTATCAGAAACAAAAAATCGGGAAGAAGTTTGTTTATTTTATCATTTAAAGGGGGAAGGAAAATGCGTAAAATTGGATGCCGCATGATAACACAATGAGAATATTGGCTTGTCTGCATGATTTAAATCTGCTTGTAGAGCTGATGGATGCCGTTCGTTCTTATCCGAATGTTTCTTTATGTGCACTGTCTTCATTACCGACCAATGTGAAGTCAGTCGATATCATGAATGTTGATGTTTGCTTGTTGGATTATGAAGAGGATGGTCAACTGGTCTTTTCTTTTGTGTATTCTTTAAATCATCTGCATGGCTGCAATATCCCGATTTTGATTCTTTCAAAGGAAGAGCGTGCGGTTATAAGGGCTGCGGGAATGACTTCTAAGACATCATATATTTGTGCACCGTATACTGCTGAGGAGATATTGAATGAGCTGCTTGTGAAGGGAATGAAGCATCAGCAGCGTACTGTCATTATCGGTTATTCCTCTAAGGTGTCACAGATTATACAGGAACTGGGGATTCCGCTTCATTATAACGGCTTTCGTTTTATCAAAAGTGCCGCAATTATGATTTATCAATGTGACGGACAGATATTGAGTATGGTACAATTATATAAGGAAATTGCCCGAATTCATAAAACTACCTCATCGCGTGTGGAAAAGGCAATACGAGATGCGATTGAGTATGCTTATCGCGCGAAAGAGAGTCTGAAAATCGATGGGCGAAAGCCGACGAATTCGCAGTTCGTTCATTATGTGTATGAGCACGCCTTGAATGAGGCTGATAAAGTAGATAGGGGATAGGAGGATGGCAGAATGAGGGGATTGTATGTTCATGTACCGTTTTGCGATCATATATGTGCCTATTGCGATTTTACGCGCTGCGGCTATGCGAAGGGATTGGCAGATAAATGGCTTGACGCGATCGAAGCGGAGCTGAAGCAGCGACAAATAACGGATTGTGAAACGGTATATATCGGCGGCGGTACGCCGAGCTGTCTTTCACTTTCTCAGCTTGAAGGCTTATTGAAGCTGTTAAGGCCGTATCTTAAAAACAGTACGGAAGCAACGATTGAGGTAAATGCCGATTCCTTCAGTGATGATAAGCTTGCCGTATGTAAGGAATACGGAATTAACCGCATATCGATGGGAGCACAGAGCTTTCAAAGCGATTTGTTGAAGGTAATAGAGCGCAAAGCAGATTATGACATGATCAGTGATGCAATTGAGCGAATCTATCGACAAGGTATTCATGATATATCACTTGATTTGATGTATGGATTGCCGAATCAAACAATGGCACAATGGAAGGAAGATTTAAACAAGGCCGCAGGCTTAGCGATTACACATCTGTCCTTATATGCACTGACGATTGAGGAGCATTCACGCTTCGGCAGAGCGAATATACAGCCGTGTGATCCTGATTTAGAAGCGGATTTTTATGAGGAAGCGATTGAGTTTTTGAAGCAGCAGGGCTTTGCGCATTACGAAATCAGTAATTTTGCCAAGGACGCACATTATGCAAAACATAATCTGATCTATTGGCATTATGAGGATTTTTACGGTATCGGATGCGGCGCAAGCGGGAAAATAAACCATATGCGTTATGACAATACTCGCAATTTACATACCTATATTACAAAAGGTGCATGTCCCGATAAGCATATGCTCACCAAGCAGGAGGAAATGTTTGAAGCGGTTATGATGGGCTTAAGACTGCGTGAAGGCATCAATAAGCAAACCTTTTATAATCGTTTTCACGAGGAACTTCATATGCGTTATGAACAGGCAATCATAAAGCATGTGCGTTTGGGCAATCTCATTGAGGATGAGAAAAGACTGTATACTAGCTATCAAGGTATGTTGATTCTGCATGATATCCTCGTTGATTTTCTGTAAAGTACTTGCATCACTTCTTTGTATATGATAGAATATAAAAGCTTTTGTACTGGGTATACGCGTAAACTCCGACGGCATACGCGGTAGAAAAGGACATGATGATAAAGGAGGAAACAGACATGTTATTAAAGGCAGAAAAACAAGCAATTATGAAAGAATATGCTCGCTTTGAAGGCGATACGGGATCTCCTGAGGTTCAAATCGCAGTATTGACGGCTAAAATCAACCGTTTGACTGAGCATATGAAGGAGCACAAGCATGATTATCATTCTCATCGCGGATTGATGAAAATGATCGGTCATCGTCGTAATCTGCTTGTGTATCTAAAGGACAAGGATTTAAATCGTTATAAGGATTTGATCCAGCGTTTAGGATTGCGTAAATAAAAAATGTGCTTCGAAAGAGGCGCTTTTTTTATGATGAAGTTTTTAAAGATGATATTTTGACGAAATCAAGCGTGATATAAGTGCTCTGTGTTTTTAGCGGATATTTATGATCTGAGGACAAAAACAATAAGAATATGACTCATTTTTATCGATTTAAATCCTTTGAAAAGCTTATTTTTTTGAAAAACGCAGCTCGGAAGGCTTTTTTATATGTCTTTTCTGTTCAAAATATGATATTATTATAAAGTAGGATAAAATAGAGGTGAAATAATGAATAAACAAACATTCAGTTTGAATTTTTGCGGTCGTAACATAACCGTAGAAACAGGCGAGATTGCAAAACAGGCCGGCGGTTCGGCGTTGATCAGATATAACGATACGGTTGTACTTTCGGCGGCAACAGCCAGTAAACAGGCAAAGGAAGGAATCGATTTCTTTCCGTTGACCGTAACCTTTGAGGAAAAATTGTATTCGGTAGGTAAGATACCGGGAGGCTTTTTACGCAGAGAGGGAAGACCGAGCGAGCATGCGACCTTAACGGCACGTATGATTGACCGCCCGATTCGTCCGTTATTTGCGGACGGCTTCCGTAATGAGGTACAGGTCGTAAATACCGTGTTATCGGTAGATCAGGAATGCTCGGCAGAGATGGCGGCGATGTTCGGTGCTTCTTTGGCATTGTGCGTTTCCGATATTCCGTTTAACGGTCCGATTGCCGGTGTGATCGTCGGCAGAATCAACGGGGAGTATGTTATCAACCCGACGCCTGAACAGCTGGAGAAGGAAAGCGATATCCATTTGACGGTTGCCGGTACGAAGTATGCGGTAAATATGGTCGAGGCAGGCGCAAAGGAAGTCAGCGAGGAAGCAATGCTCGGTGCGATCATGTTCGGACATGAGCATATCAAGCAGCTCGTTGCGTTCCAAGAGGAAATTGCCGCTGCCGTAGGCAAGGAAAAAATGGAAGTTACGCTGTATACTGCGGATGAAGCAATCGTTTCAGCCGTTAAGGCAGGCTATGAGGCTGATATCCGTCAAGCCGTTTCAATCGAAAAGAAATTGGAGCGCTACGGTAAAATCGATGAATTGACCGCAGCTGCGGTTGCTGAATTTGAAGCTAAGGAATATGAAAATGACAAGGCGAAGGATAAGGCGCTGAAGCAGGTGAAGGAAATCTGTCACAGTATTGAGGCAGATGAGGTTCGCCGCTTGATTATCGAGGATAAGATACGTCCCGATGGCCGTAAAATCGATGAAATCCGTCCTTTGGATTCGCAGGTCGATTTATTGCCGAGAACGCACGGCAGCGCTATGTTTACCCGCGGTGAAACTCAGGTAATGAGCGTTACGACCTTAGGTCCGCTGAACGATCATCAAATTATCGACGATGTGACTGAGGTTGAGGAAAAACGCTTTATGCATCACTACAATTTCCCGCCGTATTCCGTCGGTGAAACAGGCCGCATGGGCAGTCCGGGACGTCGTGAAATCGGGCATGGAGCACTCGGTGAGCGTGCATTGTCACAGGTACTGCCGAGCGTTGAGGAATTCCCGTATACGATTCGTACAGTCGCTGAGGTATTGGAATCCAACGGTTCCTCCTCACAGGCTTCCATCTGTGCCGGAACGATGTCTTTGATGGCGGCAGGTGTTCCGATCAAGGCTCCGGTTGCCGGAATCGCAATGGGCTTGATCATGGATGAAAACAATGAAAACTATACGGTTTTGACCGATATTCAAGGTATGGAGGATCATTTCGGCGATATGGACTTCAAGGTTGCCGGAACTAAGGACGGTATTACGGCCCTGCAGATGGATATCAAGGTAACGGGTATCACCGAGGCGATCTTTAAAGAAGCCTTGGCACAGGCGAAAAAAGCACGTGCCGAAATTTTAGCCAATATGATGAATGCGATCAGTGAACCGCGCAGCGATGTGGGCAAATATGCACCGAAGCTTACTACGTTCATGATCGATCCGGAAAAGATTCGTGAGGTCATCGGTCCGAACGGTAAAATGATCAATAAGATCATTGAGGCATGTGATGATGTACAGATCGATATCGAGGATGACGGACAGGTTATCGTATATCATATGAATCGTGATTCCATCAATAAGGCAGTCGCAATGATTCAAGATATCGTTAAGGTCGCTAAGGTCGGCGATGTATACGATGCGAAGGTCGTTCGAATTGAAAAGTACGGGGCTTTTGTGAATCTGTTTGCGCAGACCGACGGCTTATTACATATCTCTAAGATTGCCCATGAGCGCGTTGAAAAGGTCGAGGATGTCTTAAAGCTCGGCGATACGGTCAAGGTAAAGGTTACCGAAATTGACGATCACGGCAAAATCAATGTTTCCGCAAAGGCATTGCTTCCGAAGCCGAAAACAAATGATGATGAGAAGACCGCTGAAAAAGAGGTGCGTCGTAAATCACGCTTTCAGCAAGAGGACTTAAAGCCTAAGGATGAATAACGATCAAGAGGTGAAATGAAAATTTCACTTCTTTTTTTAGCCTTACAATGATAATGTAATATCACCTGTTATAATCTGTTTGAGGTGATATTATGAATTTTTTAGCGTTTACTGTGTATCTGAGTAAAGCGAAGCGCAATTTTATCCGCAATCGCTATGATCGAGATTGTCATTATCGCTGTGTATTATTTCATCAATTTGCCGAAAGCTATCGTTGGTATTGTAAAACGCACAATCTGTTTGATGAATACGATCGCTTGTATGATGAGGTACTGCAATATGAAAAGCGCCTTTCGCAATATCGCGAACGCTTGGAATAAAGGATAGGCGATTGCGTTTATTTATGGTAAAATAAGTATGAGGTGATTATGTGAACTGGATGGAACAGAGTATTTCGCAAACGACACAGATGTTAAAGGACCTTGAGGGCTTGATCGCAATTCCTTCTGTAAGAGAGGAAGCACAAAAAAATGCGCCCTTTGGTGCGGAGTGTCGCAAGGCGCTTGATTATATGATGGATTTAGGCAGACGTGAGGGCTTTGAGGTGCAGGATATCGACGGTTATGCCTGTGTGCTGTCTTACGGAGAAGGAACGGAAAGCATCGGTGTTTTAGGGCATTTGGATGTCGTACCGCAGGGAAGCGGCTGGACCAAGGAGCCGTTTGCGTTGACAATAAAGGACGATATCCTGTTCGGACGCGGTGTAGCGGATGATAAGGGACCGGGAATGGCTGCCTTTTATGCGCTGAAGCTGATGAAAGAAGCACAGCTTTCACTGTCAAAAAAGGTCATGTTGATCTACGGCTGTGATGAGGAAAGCGGTATGGAGTGCATGGATTATTATGTGAAGCATGCCGAGGTTCCGCAGATGGGATTTGTGCCCGATGCTGATTTTCCGGTAATCTACGGCGAAAAAGGCGGTCTGCATATCGAATTGAGCGGAAGCTGTGACAGTGTGATTCAATCATTATCAGGCGGAGAACGTGCAAATATCGTCATTGAGCATGCACAGGCAGTATTGAATGAATGGGACGAGGAAAAAGCAGCGCTCTTTACTTTCTATTTGAAGTCCAATCAGCTTCAGGGAGAAATCAAATCACAGGGCTCTGCCGTACAAATAAGCATTCGCGGCAGATCGGCTCATGCGGCAACGCCGTATCAGGGTGTCAATGCGGCACTTCATTTATTGAATTTTATCGGCAGTGCTTTTCAGGATCGTTTTGCGCAACAAACCTATGCGTTATTGAGCGATTGGAAGGGAAGCGGTCTTCATTGTGAAACGGAAGGCGCATATATGGGCTTCTTGACCTTAAATACCGGAATTATTCATATTGATCAACATAAGGCAAGTATTTTATTGGATATTCGTTATCCGAATGATATTGATGCCGATTATATTGAATCAAAGATAAAGGAAGCACTTTTCGAAGCTGATTATCCGCTGAAGGCGAGTGTGAAAAAACAGGTGGACCCGTTGTTTGTCGACCCAAACAGCGAATTGGTAACTACGCTTATGGATGTTTATCGTACCTACAGCGGCGACAGCTTTCATCCGGCGAAAACGATCGGCGGCGGAACCTATGCGAAAAAGCTCACAAACTTTGTAGCCTACGGGCCGGAATTCCCGCGTCATCCAAATGATACGGCGGCAGAGATCGGCGGTGTGCATCAGCCCGATGAAGGCATTTATTTATCCGATCTGCAAAAGGCAGTCGCTATTTATGCGGAGGCCATCTATCGCTTGGCGAAATAGGAGAAGCATATGCGTATGAGAAAATTGCCGTGGGCGGAGGAATATATCCGTCAGGCAGATATTGTAATCAAGGAACAGACAAAATATAAAGGAACATGGAAGCAGAAGCTTTCCTGTACGAAGCTTCATGTAGAAATCGGCTGCGGTAAGGGCGATTATCTGCTTCGTATGAGTGAAAAGGATACGGAAAGCGGTTGGATCGGAATTGAAAAGGATTCCAACGTAATGGCAATTGCGGCGCGTAAATATGATCGCGAGCCCAAGCCGAGTCTTAATATCGCCTTTCTCTTAGGGGATGCACAAGCGTTACAGGAATGGTTTGAAATCGGTGAAATCGATGTCCTGCATCTGAATTTCAGCGATCCGTGGCCGAAAAAGCGGGCACATAAAAAGCGTTTATCACACGCTTCCTTTATCGCGATGTATCGTGAAGTCTTATCAGAAAACGGTGAAATTCAAATGAAAACGGATAATTCATCATTGTTTGAATTTTCCCTGCTGCAGTTTCAAGAGGGAGGCTGGTATCTCCATGATATCAGTGTGGATTATCGCCGCACTGCCCATGATGAGGATGCCGTAACTGAATATGAACAGCGCTTTATGGATTTACAACAGCCGATTTATCGTGCCGTATGGAAAAAATTTCCCTATGTAAATACGGATAAGAAAAAACGCTGAGCAGTTTTGACTGTTGTTTTATAAATGATTGATAAAAAAGACTTGTTTCAGAACCCAAAAAGCTTAAAAATTCGTTTCCGTTCATAAAATACTGTTCTTTACCCATAATTACATGATATAATAAATAAGAATGTAAAGATAGGAGGACGATCATGAAAAAAGTTTTTGCGGCTATATTATGCTTTCTTGTATTATGTGGCTGTGAAAGCCGTGAAGCTGAATTAAAGCAGCGAATCTATGATGAATTGGACTCCTTGAGCACAGAGCTTGAAAGTCCGGGCAGTAATCGTATGAAAAGCTATTATTCCTATTATTTGCCGCAGGGCATCAAGCAGCGGGATGCCAACAGTCTGAGCGAGGTTTTTGTCAAGGACGGCTATCGACTGATCATGAATTTTGACCCGAGTGCAGTAGTAATTAAAAATTACTATACGAAAAGCGAGGAAAATGAGGAAGACGCAAAAACAGCTGCCAGTATGAATCAGGAACAGGTCGCGAAGCTTACCAAAGTTCAAATGCAGGAGCAGGACAATAAGACCCTGTATACCTCGAATTATATGAATGCCGATCGAGAGCTGTTTCCGTATACCTTACAGCTGATCAAAAGTGAAGGTGCTTACTTGGTATATTTAGACGGTTCTCTGGTAAAACTCTATACATATCTGCCGGCTGCCGCAGTACCTTCGACACTTCGTTCCATGTATTTGTTGATGACGTCAATTTCCTATGACAAGGATAAGGTACTGAATGATTTCTCTTTAAAATCATTGACAGCCGCAAAGAAGCAGAATTTAGACTATCTTCAATCGCATTTGCCTTCCAGCGGAAGCTTAGAGGAGTTGTTGAATCCTAAGCTTGAGGAAGGAAACGGCGATGTCATTAAAGAGGAGCAGTCTGAAAAAAATAATAAGCAGGAGGAAGGAAAATGAGCTTAAAGGACCATATGAATGTATTAGCGAATACAGAGCAGTTTGATGAAGCAAAGGCACAGGAAGCGGTGAGCGTATTTGTATTCAGTGCCAACTGGTGTCCGGATTGTCGCTTTATTGAACCGTTTATGCCGAAGCTGATTGAGAAATATAAGGAGTATTCTTTCTATTATGTCGATCGTGATGAATGGATTTCATTGGCACAGGAGCAGATGGTAATGGGAATACCGAGCTTTATCGGTGTCGGAAAAGGGAAAGAGCTGGGACGCTTTGTTTCTAAGCTACGAAAAAGTGAAGCTGAAATCGATGAATTTTTGGCTTCCTTACAAAAATAGTCAGAGAGGATGAGCAGTGTGAGCGTATTTAAAAAGCTAGTGGGATTTTTATTTGAGGAAGAAGAAGAAATCGAGGATGAAGGTGAATTAGAGGAAATTTCCTTTCGTGAGCCGACAATGAAGCGTAAGCAGGAACGTATGAGTGAGGCAAGTGAATTAAAGCATGCTGCTACTTATGAAAAGCCGCGTGTGGAAACAGTGGTAAAGAAGCCGATCGTACAGCCGACACAGCCGGAAGCAGTGCAGGAGAAAAAATTCACGACGATTGAAATCAGTGAGGAACAGCCGAAAAAGAATACGGTTAGAAGTGTTCGTCCTGCGCAAAGCAATCGAGCGGTAAAGCGAAGCGAGCCGATCAAGCAGCAGGAATATACATTTACACCGGTGATTTCACCGATTTTCGGTATGGATGAAACTGCTGAGCCCAAGCATGCGAAAAAGAATCAGGAGAATGTTCCGCAAATACGTAAAACGATTTCCGTCGCGCCTAAGAAAAATCCGTTGGGTACGGTCTTATCTCCGATGTACGGTGCAACCGAGCTGGAGGAATTCGAGGAGGAAGCAAAGCTTCGTCTGGACAATGAAACTGATGAAATTTTCGAGGAAGAAATCAATGAGCCGATCGAAGAGGTCATCGAGTTTGACAGCGACAGTGATGAGGAAATCGTTCGTGTTCCGTTAGAGGAGCTGTTAAGCAATGAGGAAAGCGCAGAGCTGAATGATGATTTGCTGCAATTCAGCTTATTCGGTGATGATGAGGTCGTAAGTACAGAAAAAAGTGAAGCTTCATATACTATAAAAGAATAAAAAAGAGGTGAATACAGCTATGTTGTATCATTTTATCGGCATCAAGGGTTCAGGTATGGCTTCCTTGGCTACGATTATGGCTGATCGCGGGGCGCGGGTACAAGGCTCGGATATTGAAAAGTATATTTTTACGCAACAGCCGTTAGAGGAGCGCAATATTACGATTTTGCCTTTTGATGCGAATAATATTCAGGAGCATATGACGGTGATTATCGGCAATGCGTTTGATGAGGAGCACCCTGAGGTAAAAAGAGCACGCTCAATGTCCTCAGTAACCTGTTATCGCTATCATGAGTTCTTAGGCGAGCTGATGAAGCATTACTGTACGATATCGGTTGCAGGTACGCATGGAAAAACAACAACGACCGGAATGCTGGCACATGTGATGGGCTGTGTAAAGCCGTGCGGTTATTTGATCGGCGACGGTACCGGCGCAATGCCTGAAAAGGCTCATTACTTTGTCGTTGAATCCTGTGAATATCAACGTCATTTCTTGGCTTATCATCCGGAATATGCGATCATAACCAATATGGAGCTCGATCATGTGGATTACTATCGTGATATGAAGGATTATTGTGATGCGTTTGAGCAGTTCGCAGCTCAGGTAACGAAGGGAATCGTGCTGTTCGGAGATGACGAGCATGTTCAAAGGCTTACCGTTTCCAAGCCGCACTTATACTATGGCTTAAGTGCACATAATGATGTACAGGCAATCAACATCAAACAGGGAAGCGGCGGTATGAGCTTCGATGTATTGTATCATAAGCAGGAATTCGCTCATTTTGAGCTACCGTTTGTCGGTATGCCGTTTTTATGGAACAGCTTAGGTGTAATTGCGGTCGGTATTATGGAGGGCATGAGCGCCGAACAGCTTCAACAGGCACTGGCATCCTTTCCGGGTGTAAAGCGTCGTTTCAGTGAAGAAGTGTCAGGTGATAATGTATATATCGATGATTATGCACATCATCCTACTGCAGTTAAGCTTACGATTGAAGCGGCAAAGCTGAAATATCCCGATCATAAGGTGATTGCGATATTTAAGCCCGATCGCTATTCACGCATTGCTTATTTTATGAAGGAATTTGCCGAGTCATTGAGTGTCGCAGATGAAGTGTTCCTATGTGCATTTCCCGAAAATGCGAAAAAGGAAGCAGGCATCGATATTACGATTGATGATTTGGCTAAGCTTATTTCGGGCAGTATGGTGATCAGTGAGGATGAAGCGGGAGCAGCTTTATTGGCGAAGCATGCACCGGCTGTTTATCTCTTTATGTCCTCAAAGGATATCTATAAGCTTAAAAATATTGTAAAAAGTTTTCATTCATCTTGTAATCACTTTCAAAGTGTTGTAGAATAATGAAAGAGGTGTTTCTATGGAATTGGATCAACTGTTAAATTTAACCAGTACGGTATCAGGTAAATTGCTGCCGATTTTAGGAGCGACGGTACTTGTCTTTTTAATCGTATTCGTTCGCAGACTGATACTTGTTTTGACCTCAACCAATGAGGCTATCCATTCCTTAAAGAAAACATTGGACAGTGCGGGCAAGCAGTTAGATGCACTGGATAAACCGATGCAGACATTAAATGAAATCAGTGAAACGGTCGATAATGTCCATGAGGCCAGCAAAAGCGTTATTCGCAGCCTTTTGAGTTCTGTGATTGATAATGTCGGTACATTGGTTAAGAAGTCATCAAAGAAAACTAATAATTATCGTGAACAGGACAGGGAAGATCTATATCAGCGAGGTGAAGATTATGAATCAGAGCTTTAAGCATAAGGATGATATCAATCAAATGGAGGAGCAGGCGCGCTTTCAGATCATCACCGTTGAGGATGAGGAAGCACAAGGCTCTCAAGCGGCTAAAATACTTGCCGATTGTAAGGAAGCAATTACTGTATTATATGCGAGCTTTCGTGAATGGCTGAAGGATGCGAATGATAACGAGGAAATCAAAGCGAAAAAGGCGAAATTAAAGCAGGACAGTGATAAAATCATTGCGCTTGCGAAGGAACAGCTGCGTAAGCTGCAGGAAAATGAGGATTTGCGCAAGGCTGTAGACAAAGGTGTTCAGGTTGCTTATGATACAGGAGATTGGGTGAAGCAAACCGTCAGTGAATTCCGTATGAGTGAAAACGGTCAAAAGGTTGAGGCCTTTGTGAATTCGGTAAAAAACGATGCCAGAGTAAAGCAGGGAGTATCCACACTGAAAAAGGGAACGCTGAAGGCTGCCGAAGGGGCATTAAAGGGATTAAGAAGGGTTCTGGACGATAAGGACGGAGCACAGGATGATAAAGCTGAGGTGTCTGAGAATGAAAAGAATAACAATTTATGATGTAGCGAAGGAAGCAGATGTATCACTGGCTACAGTATCACGTGTAATCAACGGCTCTGAGGTAGTGCGTGAGGATACACGTTTAAAGGTACAGGAAGCGATCGAAAAGCTCGGCTATAAGCCGAATGCGATCGCACAAGGTTTGGCCTTACAGAAAACAACGACGATTGCGTTGGTGATTCCCGAGGCAAGCTTTTTCTATACCGGTCAGCTGATCAACGGCTTGATCGATGTCGCAAAAATCTATAAATATAATATGGTTTTACATACTACGACCGAAGGAATTTCGGAAATGAACGATATTATTGAAACGATCATTAAATCGCATGTTGACGGTGTAGTCATCTTTAATGATAAGCTGAATAAAGAAGAATTGAATACTCTGACAAGATATCAAATTCCGATCGTAGTAATCGGCAATCGCATGAGTGATGAAACGATCGGTTCTGTTTATGTTGATTACGCAAAGTTGATTTATGATTACGCATGTGATTATATCAAGCGCGGAATCACCGATATCGCATTGGTAGAGGATCGTAAGAATGTGGCAATGATCAAGCAGCTTCGTGACGGTCTGAGTCAGGCATTTAAGGATAACGGTTTAAGCTTTGATAACTATATTGCGATTCCGAAGGAATATCGTTCCAGCTATTTGTATCTGCAGAAATATATGCAGCAGCATCGTCATGCCTTGATGATCACCTATCGTGATTCACAGGCGATGGCAGTGCTCAATACAGCCAAAGAGGCAGGAATCAAGGTTCCCGAGGAAATGGAAATCGCTTGTGTATTAGACAGCAAATACTTATCAATGGCACGTCCGCAAATCACCGGCTTTAAAATACCGGATTATGATTTAGGTGCTGTCGCAATGCGTCTTTTGACAAAGATGCTTCACGAGGAGGATGATGTAGCTGATAAGGAAATTGAGCTAAGCTATATCTATACACCGCGAAAATCAACCAAATAACCGCATATGCGGTTTTTTCTTTGCGAAATGAAGCTTCATTGCCTTCTTTTAAAGTGATTTTACACCCGATAATCGACTTGAATAAGCACTGCTCAAAAAGTGGTAAAATATGGAAAAGGTGCCTAAAATCAAACTTTTTCGCCTCAAAACGGGTCTTATTATTGAAGCGAAAAAAAAGAAATTGAGGGATTCGATGCGAAGAAGGCAGAGAAAATTAAGATTGATGACAGGCGCAGCCAGCTTAGTTTTTTTCATCGCCGCTTCTTTATGCTTCGGCTTTGCGCTGGAAGGTCTTGATACATACGGAATACTGGGCTTCCGTATCAGTGAGGATGCAGTTTCGATATTAGATGTCTTGCCGTTTTTCAATACAAAGGCAGAATCACGAATTCTGTATCCGACCGGAAATGTTGAAAACCAAATCGTAATGGTGAATCTTTCCGAGAAAAAGACCGAATGGCTCAATGAGGAAAAGGTAAAGAAGGCGGAGCAGCTTTTAAATACGACCTTGACAAAGTACATATCAGATGTTTCAAGAGGCGGAGTGATCGTTCATTCGACCTTATACGGCTATCAGGATCATAATGTGAAGGATGGTTATGTACCGTCTAAGCCGTTAAGCTATTATATCGAGGATAAGGCGAAGGAAGCACAGCGAGAGGCGGAGCTGTTGAATGAGGTCATTGAACAGATGAATGAAAATCAGGCTTTGTCTGATAAAACGGTCGCGGAATTGGATACGAACGATGACGGTTATATTGATAATATGACGTTTTTGATTCGCGGGAATAAGCATTATGAGCATAATTTATTGTGGCCGCATCAGTTTTCAATCAAAAGCAGACCGACGATCGAATGTAAAGACGGCGATCTGAAGGTCAAGGATTACATGGTTATTTTAAGCGGTGATGATGAGCAGAATATTACCGGAAGTCGTTCTGGTTTGTTTTCGGAGCGAATCGATATGGGTGTAGTTGCGCATGAGTATCTGCATCTGTACGGCTTTCCGGACATGTACCATAATTACAAATATGAAAATGATGAATTCGTATCATTAGAATCGGGAGAGCGCAAGGGCGATCCGTTAGGACAATGGGATGTCATGGACAATACGATCAATGACAAGCCGCAGAATCCGCTGTATTATACTAATATGGCCTACGGTCCGTGGAATGAGCGCTTGGACAATGTGTTTACGATCACCGAAAGTACGAAGCATGTGGAGCTGCAGAAGCTGGATTATACCAAGGCAGGCAAAATGGCTGCGATCATCAAGGTAGATGCTTCGGTGAATGCACGTGCCGAGGATGAATACTTTATGGTGGAATATCGTAAAAAGGAAGGCTGGGATGAAAAACTGCCGAGTGACGGTCTGTTGGTATACCGCATCAATATGGCTGCGAATTATAAAAATCCCGAGGAGGCCATTCGTAAATATTGTTCCAACAAGGATAACGGTAAGCAGACCTATTGCGGCAATCAGTTCGGTCCCGCAGATGAGGTTTATATTTTCCGTCCCAATGTAACAACGATCAATCCGAGTGAAGCGGGAAGTCATGATTTTGATTTATATGATGCGGCGCTTTCAGCGGATCACGGACATAAAAACAGATTGGGGAAAAAGCTGAGCGAGGTCAACGGTTATCAGGCACAGGAGTTGGCAAACACAATATATTTCAGTGACGGCAGCAATTCCGGAATCGTGATTTCCAATGTATCCGATACAAAAAAGGATACGATCAGCTTTGATATAACGATTCCCGAGCCGACAGACGATACGCAGAAGCCGGAAATCGATGAAACGATCGAGGGCAGCGGTATCGAAGGCAGATGGACGAGTCAGGCAGCATCAATATCGATGTATATCAGCGATAAGGGTTTTGGCTTAGATAAGATTGAGGTAACAAGCGATAACGGTGCGATCAAAGACAGTGATAATCCTCAGCACTATGTTAAGACATACGCAAAAGGGGATCGCGTGAAGCATACGACCTTTACCTTCAGCGCATTAAAAAACGGCATCTATACTGTCAGGGCAACCGATTTGGCGGGCAATCAAAGCGATATACGAACGATTGAGGTTACGAATATCGATGAAGCGGCACCTGTCGTTACATTCGGTGATATCAGTGAAAATATGCTGGAGCTAAGAATACCGGTACAGTTCGAGGATCGTGAATCGGGAATAGCGAGCGGCAGTGCCTATTACGCAACAATGTCGCTGTTTGACAAGCCGAACGGCAGCTATCCGTATGAAATAAAAAATCGTGAAATTCGTGTACCGGCTGATTTCCAAGGACGAGTATGTGTAACGGTCAAGGATAATGCGGGCAATGCGGCAGAGGATACGTGTATGGTGCTGTCTGATGATAAACAGCCTCCCGTATTGGAAATTGAGCCTGATGCCCAAACAACGGATTGGACTGCGATGGAGCGAAGCATTCAAGTGAAGGCAAGTGATGAAGCTGAAAAGGACAGCGGCATCAGCTATATTGAGATTACGACTGAAAACGGCTTATTAAGCGGTGATAAAGAGAATCCGCATAAGCTTGTGAAGGATTTCAAAAACAAAGGCAAAAAGCGTGAGGAATATACATTTAAGGTGGGCGCAAACGGGGATTATATGATCAAGACCTGTGATTATGCGGACTACTGCAGTGCCGAAGCACTTCATATTACGAATATCGATCGTAGTGAACCGGTATTAAGCGATATCAAAATCAGCGATGATAAGGATTATCTGTTGTTTATGAACGGTGCTTATAATATTCGCTTTATTGCGCATGATGAACCGACTGCCTCAAACAGCGGTCTGAAACAGATTTACTATCAGCTTGTCGCTAAGGGGGAAGCTTATGTGGCTGACATCAGCTCAGACAAGTGGAAAACAGCACAAATCAATGAAACGGTTACGACAACAGAAGGCTTCGAAGGAACGGTTTATGCCTATGCCTGCGATCAGGTCGGCAATATTTCAAAGATTTTCCAAAAACAGATTACACGCATTACGAATAATGATATGAGTGATGTGCTTGCGACAAAGGATAAGGCGATTGCGATTTACGGCATCAATGATTCCGATGTCATGGTGGTAAGTGATAAATTTGATACGGAACAAATGGCTCATCTGTTAGGTGATGAATTTATGTCAACGCATGAAATTGCCGCAGGGGTCCACTTCCGTTTGGAAAAGGAAACACTTCCGTATTCCTTAAGTGAACCGTTCACTGTTCGCTATTCACTGGATAAGGAAAGCATGAAACAAGGCAGTCTGCAGCTGTTGGCAGTGAATGAGGACGGCTCTCACAGTGCCGTGCATACGAAATACGGCGGAACCTATCTGGAGTTCATGAGTGAGGAGCCTGCCTATGCCTATGTCGCTGTTTATGAAACAAACACATCGGGAAGCAGACAGCACAGTATTGTGAGTGAAGCTACACCGCAGACCGCTGATTTCCACTATCCGTATCTGTATTTAGGTCTGATGCTGATTTCAAGCGGTGCACTGCTGAATTGGTACGGCAGACAGAAATCAAGATAAGTGTTAAAATTGCACAAAAGACTTGACTTTTACTGAAAAAACCATATACTAAAATAGAAAAAGCGCTGATAAGACAGAGTATTTGATGAAACCGTACAGAGAGATGATGGTTGGTGAAAATCATTCGGGGCAATCAAAGAATACACCTTGTAGCTTCCTTATGAAAAGTAAGGACGTAAACTCACGTTACGAGTAAGAGTGCATCATTATGATGAACTAAGGTGGTACCACGCAAAGCGTCCTTAGACGGGCGCTTTTTTTATTAAGGAGTGAAAAAATGAAGCTATTTGAAGAATTAAAATGGCGCGGCTTGATTGAAAGCGTATCAAGTCCTAAGCTGGAGGAGGAGCTGAATAACGGCTCATTGACCTTTTATATCGGAACCGATCCGACCGGAGACAGTCTGCATATCGGACATTATTCTACGTTTTTAACGGCGAAGCGTTTAAAGGCGGCAGGTCATCATCCGATTTTATTGGTCGGCGGCGCAACCGGCTTTATCGGTGATCCGAAGGCAAGCGGAGAGCGCAATATGTTGACAAAGGAACAGCTTGCGCATAATTACGAATGCTTAAGCAAGCAGGTAAAGGAAATATTCGGCTTTCAGATGGTGAATAATTTGGATTGGACCAAGGATATCACGGTTATAGATTTTTTACGCGATTACGGAAAGCATTTCAATATTAATATGATGATCAACAAGGAAACGGTAAAAAGACGCTTGGAGAGCGGAATCAGCTATACTGAATTTTCCTATATGATTCTGCAGAGTCTTGACTTTCTGCATCTGTATGAAACCTATGACTGCCGCTTACAGCTCGGCGGACAGGATCAATGGGGCAATATTACCTCAGGTCTTGACTTGATTCGCAAGAAGCACGGGACGGATACGAACTGTTACGGCTTGACGATGCCGTTGATCACAAAGAGTGACGGTACAAAATTCGGTAAGAGTGAAAACGGCACCGTATGGCTTGATAAGCGTAAGACATCTGCATATGCGCTATATCAATTCTTAGTGAATACCGAAGATTCTATGGTTATCGAATATTTGAAGCGCTTAACGCTTTTGGATAAGGAAGCAATCGATGCTTTGGCTGCCAAGCTTGCGGTTGATGCAGGAAAGCGAGAAGCACAGAAGGCATTGGCAAGTGAAGTCGTAAGAGATTTGCATGGTGAGGCTGAGCTTGAAAAGGCACTGCGTATTACTGAATGCTTATTCAGAGGCAATATTAAGGATTTGGCAAATGATGAAATTTATGATGCTTTAAAAGAAATGGAAAAGCGTGTCATCGATGATAAGCTGACCTTAGTCGATGCGCTTGTGCAAGCGAAGATTGCTTCCAGTAAGCGTGAGGCAAGAGAGCTGATTACGGCAGGCTCGATTCAGGTAAACGGTGATAAGCAACAGGATTTGGCGTTTATCGTTGCTTGTGAAAATGCGCTTTGTGAGGACATGACCTTGATTAAAAAGGGCAAGCGCAATTACTTTGTGATTGAACAGAACAAGTCTTAGGATTTGTTCTTTTTTTATGAAAGCGAAAAAAGAATCGGTACGTTTGCCCGTATTTCTCATAGTATGAAATAAAGGAGGGGACATTTTGAAGATAGCTGTAGTGAACAGTGATCGACGAATGCAGGAAGTATATTTTCAACTGGCAAAGGATAATGAAGCGATCCTGATCAATGAATTTACCGATTTTCAAAAAATAGCGGAAATAGATGCCTTGGTTTTACCGGTAAAGGGCTTGACCTCAACCGGTTCCTTATACAGCAGCGGCAAGGAGCTGTACATTCCCGAAGCCTTTTGGAGCTCAATTCGTGAAATACCGATTTTTACGGGAATCAGACAGGCATTTTTAAAGGATTTTCCTAATGTATACTTTTATATGGAAGATGATGTCTTGAAGCAGCGAAATGCCGTATATACCGCTGAGGGAACACTGTATTTAATGATGGATCATACATCAAAAAGCATTAAGGAGATCAGTGTCGATGTGATCGGATACGGTGTATGCGGCAAGGAAATCGTTCGCTGGTTAACGGCATTGGGCATTCCTTATCGAATCGTTCGCAGAAGCTGTGAAAAAAGCGATACTCTGATCAGTGTGGAAGAATATCGCAAAACAGCATGTCATGAGGTAATCATCAATACGTCGATTTCAAAGGTCATCGACCGTGAACTGTTGGAAAGATGGACACGCAAGCCGCTCATTATTGATATTGCCACACCGGATGTCATTGATTACGCGGCGGCCTTAAGTATGGGGGTAAGAGTCATTAAGGCCGGTAATCTTCCGGAAATGATTGCTTATGAAAGCAGCGGAAAATGTATCAGTGAGTTTGTGAGGGGGAAATTACATTGTTAGCGGGAAAACGAATTTTGATCGGAATCTGCGGCTCTTTTTGTAACCACAGGGCCGTGCTGGAGCAGTTTAAAAAGCTGGCTGAGCACAATCATTTGACCTTTGTATTGACAGACAATGTGTATGAAAGCTCAACACGCTTTTTTTCGCGCAATGAATTTTTGATGAAGCTTGGGGAACTGAGTGATGATGAAATCATTCATACGATCGTAGAGGCAGAAAAAATCGGACCGAAGAATTGTTATGACATTATGCTTGTGGCTCCGTGTACGGCGACGCAGTGTTCCAAGCTTGTGCATGGGATTTATGACAATGCGTTGACCTTGGCTGTTAAGGCAATGATCCGCAACAAAAAAAATATTGTGATCGGCTTTGCCAGCAACGATGCGCTCGGAATCAGCGGTGCTAATTTATTTCGCCTTTGTGCATTAAAGTATATCTATGTATTGCCGATGGCACAGGATGCACCGTTTCAAAAGGCAATGAGTATGGTGGCTTGCTGGGATGAAATGCTTCCTGCCTTGGAAAAGGCAATGGAAGATGAACAGCTGCAGCCGATTATCAGGGGGGATCGCAAATGAGTGAGTTTCAAATCATGACGGCTTTGATTACACCGTTTCAAGATAACGGTATGATTGATTATGAGGCGCTCGATCGCTTGATTGATGAACAGCTTGCCCAAGGAGTCGACGGTCTGATCGTTTGCGGTACGACGGCGGAAACACCGTGTCTGAAGGAACATGAGCGCTTTGATTTACTGCGTTGGATCATTTATCGCGTCAAGCATCGCACCAAGCTTTGGTTCGGCTGCGGTACGAATCAGACAAAGGAAACGATACGGCTTGTTCAAAAGGCTGCCAATTATGATATCGACGGTGTATTATTGGTAACGCCGTATTATAATAAGCCCTCACAGGAAGGATTATATGCGCATTTTGCCGCCGTTGCCGAAAACAGTGAGCTGCCGATCATGCTGTATCAGGTACCCTCACGCTGCGGTGTTCGCTTTGAGGAAGGAACGCTTTGTCGCTTATTTGAGCGCTATTCCAATATTACGGCCCTGAAGCATGCAGATAATGACTATGACCTGATTTCTAGCCTGCATCAAAAATTTCCGCACATTGCTTTATACAGCGGAGAGGATAAAACCTTTTATGAGGGAATCGATAAGGGCTTAACAGGTGTCATATCGGTTATGAGCAATGCGTATTTACGGGAAATGAAGCAGTATTTGAAAGATCCAATCCGTGATACACAGGCTTATTTGAAGCAGCTTGCCGATATGGTGTTCTTAGAATGCTCGCCGAGTGCGATAAAGTATATTCTTTCAAAACAGGGCAAATGTGAAAATATTCTGCGTTTGCCGCTTGTTCCTTTAAGTGAGAAATCACAGGCTGTCATTGATACATTTTTACAATCTGACAAATAACGTCATGCTTTGTAGGGTAAAACGCTTATACTGAAATCGGTGATATGATGGTACAGGTGAAGGTATTCGATGAAGCACATGAGGATGATTTAAGTGAAGCAATCAACACATTTTTAGCCGAGCATTCCGATATTGAATTATTCGATATCAAATATTCGACTGCGATCGGTATTGATAAGGAGGAACAGCTCTATTGCTTCAGCGCAATGTTAATTTATCGTGATAAAGAAGCATAAAGCGTACACAATACTATTGTGGAGGTGAAATCTCATGCAGAACAAGACCGAGATTTTATGTAATGTTCATTCCTGTGCATTTCACAAGGAAAATCATTGTACGGCAAATTGCATCAGCGTAGGCTGTGATGACTGCATTATGCCGAACCAGTGCAGTGAAACAAAATGTGCTTCATTCCGCTGCAACTGCAATAAGTAAAAAGTGATCGCTTCAGATCACTTTTTTTACTATCTGAATAAGAGCGTTTATGTTATAATAATAAAAGAGGTGATCGTATTGCGAAAACTGATACTATTTATTGTGCTGACATTGTTCGTCAGTGCCTGTTCCGATCGAACTACGAAGGATAAGGAATTTCAAAATACATATAACAGCTTTGTTGATTCTATTTTAGATAATAACGGTGCAGACAGCAGTGAGATACCGTTTGAGCATCATTTAGAGGTAACAAAGGAAAGCAGCGGTGAATACCGCTATGCGATAACGATTGATGATCCGAAGGTTGCGATGTATCATATACAGATGATGGTGGTCGATAAAGCGGCCGGCGGACAATATCCGTTCCTCGGTCTTATGAATGACGAGGAAATGTTTTCCATGATTCCCAATCAGGAAAACAAGGAAAAGTATTTTGTGAAGGGTGTTGTGCTTGAAGGAATCAGTGCAAATCCGAAATTTACACTGTATGTACAGGTAAGCTGGAAGGATTATGCACAGATTAATACAAGTACGGTTTTCTTCAGCTATACGTTTGATTATGATAAGCAGCAGAAGGAGGAAGCGAAAGGCAAGAAAAACGTAAAGGATAAGGATAATGCAGGAAACAAATAAGCGCAAGCAGTCCATTATTGCCGGAGGCTTGATCAGCACTGCCGGAATATTCTTTGCGAAGTTCCTCGGTCTGTTTTATGCGGTACCGTTTAATTCGATTTTAGGCGGCGGAGTCAACGTCGCTATTTACGGTGTGGCTTTTAATATATACAATTATGTGCTGAATATCTGTTTGGCCGGAATTCCGTTTGCGATTGCGACACTGGTTGCGAAGTATGCTTCCAGAGGCGATTATCAAACAGCGATTCTTGTCAAAAAGATTGCATCGACCTTTATGATTGCCTTCGGTGCTTTGGCGATGCTGTTTATGCTTGTATGTGCAGCTCCGTTTGCGCCGATGCTGCTGCCGGAAAGTGCGGCCTTAAGCGATGCGGCCGCTGTAAGCAATATTGAGGTCATGCGCAACGTATTGATGCTTGTTGCGCTTGCGGTTTTTTTTGTACCGATATTATCCTCAATCAGAGGCTTTTATCAAGGTTTGAAGGATATGGAAGTATATGCGCTTTCACAAGTGCTGGAACAAATTGCCCGTGTTGCTTTTTTGCTTGTTTCCAGTGCGATAGCGGTATATGTACTTCAAATGGATCGCACATGGGCCGTATATTTCGGAGCCTTTTCTACCAGTGTTGCAGCTGTTTTGGCAATCATTCATATTCGCTTTTATGACCGCAGACAGATGAAGGATATCCAGGCTGCGGCAAATGTCCAAAAGGTTGCGGCCAATACGGATAGACAAAGCATTTTCAGAGAACTGATCTTTATTTCGATTCCGTATTTATTTGTGGCAATTTTCGGCTACAGTGATTCGATTATCAACAGCTTTTTGCTGAAGGGCGGCATGGAGGCCTATTATCTTTCCCACGGGGGCGGTGTTGAGGTAAACGGACAGCTTGTTTTAAGTGATTTGTCCAATGCACAGCTTACGGTGATTATCGGCGCTATCAATTATGCCATCGTAAAGCTGATGTCGATACCGATGGTATTGGCACCCGGCTTTTCCAGTGCGATTTTACCGCATATCACCTCGGCACTGACCCAAAAGAAATATCAGCTTGTGCGCAAGAACATTTGTGAATGTATGGATACGGTGCTTTATATCGCATTGCCCGTATGCTTCTGCCTGTTTGTGTTTGCGAAGCCCATTTATGCGATTTTATTTCCGCCCGGTGCTTATCCCGCAAATGCCGAAGCAGGAAATGAGGTCATGAGTGCTGCGCAGTCCTTAGAGCTTTGTGCACAGGTCTTGAAATGGTTTTCGATTGAAGCCTTTATCTCAACGATGGGACCGATATTCAATGCGCTTATGATGGCAGTTGAGCTGCGTAAGCTGAATATTCGCAATTTGGCTTTCACGGTGATTTTAAAATTCATCATAACTTATCCGATGCTGATGTGGTTCGGATATCCCGGCTTGGTGGTGTCCAGTATGATTTCCAGCGGTCTGTTCTTCTTATTGGACGGCTATGCGCTGACAAAGCGTTTTAAAATCAAGTGGAAATATACGCTGCATCGCATTACGATCATGATCGGCGGACTTGCGCTTATTTGGATTGTACAAATCATCTGCAGCATGATCGGCTTACAAGGGTATGGTGCAGGGCGAATGATTTCCATGCTTCAGCTCGGTATCAGCGGTATTCTGGCAATGGGTGCTTACTTTGCCTTTACGTATTGGTTCGGATTGCCGCAGGTCATTCTGCATCTTGATTTATCAAGGTTGATAAAGCGAGGGAACAGATCATGATGAGATTGGATAAGCTGCTGGCACATGCCGGCTACGGAACTCGTAAAGAGGTAAAGGCATTAATCAAGGCGAAGCAGGTAACGGTAAACGGCGTTAATGCCTTGAAGGATAAACAACAAATCGATGAATTTCAAGATGAGGTCTGTGTTTACGGCGAAAAGCTTGCGTATGCGCAAAATCATTTCATTATGATGAATAAGCCGGCAGGTGTTATTTGTGCCAATCGCGATGATTATCATGAAACGATCATGGATTTATTTGACTGCTTTATCGGTACCGATATGTTTCCGGTCGGCAGACTTGATATCGATACGGAAGGATTACTATTAATCTGTAACGACGGGAAACTGGCCCATCGTCTGTTATCACCGAAGCATCATGTGGATAAATGCTACGAGGTGCATTTGGCAAAGGAAATCGATGCGGCACAGATACAAAAGCTGAACAGTGAGCTTGACCTCGGTGATTTTATCAGTAAACCCGCACAGGTAGAGGTCATCACACCTACATGTATTCATATGGTGATTCAAGAAGGGAAATTTCATCAGGTGAAGCGCATGTTACAGGCTGTCGATAATGAAGTAGTATATTTAAAGCGGCTTCGCTTCGGTCCGTTAAGCTTAGATGAAAGCTTGGCACCGGGCGAATGGCGCTATTTGACAAAATCAGAAACAGACGCATTATATACAGTAAAATAAGGAGGCTTCTATGAAACAATATTTAGATTTATGCAGACACGTATTAGAAAACGGTGAGGATCGATTGGATCGCACCGGTACCGGAACCCGTTCTGTTTTCGGTTATCAGATGCGTATGGATTTACGTGAAGGCTTTCCGCTTTTAACGACCAAAAAGGTATTTTTCCGCGGCTTGGCAGAGGAGCTGTTATGGATCATCTCCGGCAATACGAATATTCAGCCGTTAGTAAAGAAAAACGTAAAAATTTGGAATGAATGGCCTTATGAGGCATTCAAGGCTTCTGATGATTATCATGGGGAAACCATGGAGGAATTCATTGAGAAAGTCAAAACCGATGATGAATTCGCAGAACGCTACGGTAAGCTCGGTCCCGTATACGGCAAGCAGTGGCGTGACTTTTTCGGCAAAGATCAGCTTGCGGAGCTGATTGATCATTTGAAAAACGATCCGTTTTCCCGCCGTCATATTATTTGCGCATGGAATCCGGCACAGATCGATGAAATGGCTTTGCCGCCTTGTCATGCGTTTATCCAGTTTTATGTCAGTGCCGATCGTAAGTATTTATCATGTCAGCTGTATCAGCGCAGTGCCGATATATTCTTAGGCGTACCCTTCAACATTGCTTCCTATGCACTGTTGACGCATATGCTGGCACAGGTGTGCGGCTATGAAGCAAAAGACTTTGTTCATACGTTCGGTGATGCTCATATTTATTTGGATCATATGCCCCAGATCAAGGAACAGCTTTCCCGCAATCCGTTGCCGCTTTGTAAATTGGAATTAAATCCGGAAATCAAGCAGATTGAGGATTTTACCTATGAGGATATCAATCTTGTTGGATATGAATCACATCCGGCATTGAAGGGCAAGGTGTCGGTATAATGATCTCTTTGATTGTTGCGCATGATGAAAAACGTGCCATCGGAAAGGACGGATGGATGCCTTGGAACCTGCCGCAGGATTTAGCGCATTTTAAGCGAGTAACGCTGAATCATGCGATTTTAATGGGCAAAGTTACCTTTGAAGCAATGAAAAAGCCGCTTCCTAAGCGTCATACGTATGTTGCGACAAGAAACAGCGATTATGAGTATGCGCATGAAGCGGTTACGATCGTTCATGATCTTGATTCCTTGCTGAAGCAATGGAAGGACAAGGAAGAGTGTCTGTATGTATGCGGCGGTGCAAACATCTATGAACAGGCATTGCCGTATGTCGATGAAATGTGGATATCACTTGTTTACGGTGAACACGAAGCAGATACCTACTTTCCTGCATATGACAAAGAGGACTTTATCGTTGTTTCCAAAGAGGAGCTGCAGGACTTTATGATTATTCATTACCGCAGAAAGAAATAGAAAGAGGTAAGTATGCGTTTTGTTGATATCATTGAAAAAAAGAAGGCAGGCAAGTCTTTCACTGAGGCAGAGATTGACTTTTGGATCGAAGGCTATTGTAAAGGGGAGATTCCCGATTATCAGGTCAGTGCTTTGTGTATGGCAATCTGCTTTCAAGGCATGAATCGTCAGGAAACCGCTTGGCTTTGCGAGGCAATGCTCAACAGTGGTTCACAGATGGATTTAAGCGATATCAGCGGCTGCATCTGTGACAAGCACTCAACCGGCGGTGTCGGTGATAAAACAAGTCTTGCGCTTGCGCCGATGGTTGCGGCATGCGGTGCCAAGATTGCGAAAATGAGCGGCAGGGGATTGGGCCATACCGGCGGTACGCTTGATAAGCTGGAATCTGTCTCTGATTTCAAAATCGTCCAAAGGGAAGCAGATTTTATCAAGCAGGTCAATGAAATCAATTTAGCGATTATCGGGCAAAGTGAAAAGCTTGTACCGGCAGATCGTTTGTTGTACGGGCTTCGTGATGTAACGGCAACGGTGGATTCAATTCCGTTGATTGCTTCCAGCATTATGTCAAAAAAGCTTGCATCGGGAGCTGATACGATTTTATTAGATGTGAAGTACGGCAAGGGTGCTTTTATGCCGACGATAGAAAAGGCACAGGAGCTGGCACAAACGATGATATCAATCGGTGCGCATTTTCATAAGGATACACGTGCCGTTATTACAAGCATGAATCAGCCGTTAGGCATGGCAATCGGAAATGCGCTTGAACTTAAAGAAGCTATCGATACGCTGCAGGGCAAGGGGCCAAAGGATTTTACGCGCCTTTGTATGGAGATGGGCAGTATTATGCTGATGCAGGCAAATATCGCACAAGATAAAAAGACCGCAGCAGAAATGCTTCATGAGGCAATTTCCTCAGGAAAAGCATTTGAAAAGCTGAAGGAAATGTGTGCATATCAAGGCGGAGATGTAAAACAGCTTGAAAATCCAAACCTTTTGCCTAAGGCCAAGTATATCGTTCCGATGCCCTCGCTTCACGAAGGCTATATCAAAGGCTTGCATGCACAACAGCTCGGAATTGGGGCAATGCGTTTAGGAGCCGGCAGAGCTACCAAGCAGGATCAAATTAATCATGCGGTCGGTATCGTGCTTCAGCATAAAACAGGTGATTATGTAAAACAAGGTGATTGCTTAGCCTATATTCATACTGATTCTGAATTGAGTGAGGAATGGAAGCATGATTTTTATGAAGCAATATCTTACAGCAAGGAGAGCGTTGAACCGGATACATTGATTGCGAAAATCATTGATTCTAACGAGTAGTGATACTCGTTTTTATTATAATTACTATGTATTAATTTTATATTGTCAGTAAAAGCGGCTTATTAAATTGACATGCAGAAGCACCCATGTTAGAATTATAGCGTGAAAACGATTACAAGTTGACATAAAAGGAGAAAATTATGAAAAATAAGCGAATAGAGGAAATTTTATTACCGCCAAGTATTGTATCATTTACGATAGTTACTTGTTTCTATTTCTTAATGGAGAATACGCATTCAGAGAGCACGGTACGTTCATTAATGTTTTTAATGTTAATTTTTCTTGTTTTAACAGTCGTATGCTTAGTGAAATTATTTAAGAACGGCGAGAGTAGAAGCTGATAAAGCTAGATTTTTTATTATAAACGGAGAATGTTATGAATACGAAGGGAAAGCTTTTGGTTATTATCAGTGCAGTTGCGACTATACTATGTGTTTTTTATCTTACAATTTCTTCAACGGTTCAACCGATAGGGAATGAAAACAATGCCCATGCTTCGGCAATTTTAACATCATTTATGCAAAGTATTGATGCAGAAAACTGTGAAGGCTACAGCGGTGCTTGGATTGATGATAATGACAAAGCACATATTGCGTTTACTAACCTTGATTATAAAGAACAGGCAGAGCGTAAGGGTATTGTTTACGATGTATTTTCACATACGTTTACTGAAATTGTAAAGCTTCAAGATGAGGTTTCAAATGATCCAAGATTAGAGGGAAAAGTTAACGGCACTTCAGTTTCAGAAAGTGAAAATGCTTTGGAAATCGATTATTATCGGAAATCTGATTTAAAAAGTATCGAATCTGTAGTAGCTGATAAGAATAAGAAGCAGATCAAGATTAAGTATAATTATAAACCTGAACCTAATCAAAATGTTCCGAGTAAATATGAAGTAAAAAGATGAGTGATTTTGTCTCTTGTCTTTTTATTTTCTGGTGGTTGTCGTTTTATAAATTATAAGTAATTTTAATCAATACTGTTTTTATATGTGGATGAAAGCAATTAAAAAATACATGATGTTATTTATTGATTTTGTTTTGACTTTGGTTATTTCTTATAGTACACTATAAGAAAAGGGGGATACTAATGAATATAAATAAAAATTTGATTTTTTCAGAGGTTAGCTCGAAAGGTTCTATTTTTAAAGTTCATCGTAAAGATAGAAAAATGACTTTACATTATGTCGCAGCTCAGACCGGAGTATCATCTAAAAAATTAAGTGATTTTGAAAAGGGAAGAACGAATTTTAAAGACGAGACTATTAAGCTTTTATACAAATGCTTAGAAATAGACTATGTATATAGCGAAGAAAACAAAATTAAATTCAAAAGGTGTTTTTATAATTTTTATGAAGCCTTATTATGCTTTGATGAAAATGTAGAAAATGAATATAGGATAGCACGTGAAATGCTTAAATTCATTCAAACAACTAATGTTTATCCTCAATACCTATTAATGGAACTTATTTACCATGTTTTTCATAATGATATGTTATATGATTATGAAAAAAACATTACCATTATACAAGCGCATATTCAAAACTTAGATAATAAACAAAAGTTAATTTTTCATGATTGCGTTGCTTTGTATTTCATGGGACAAAAATTATATCATGAAGCACTAAAGCATTTTGAATACGCATTAGAATACAGTCATGACGGAGCAGGAGCTATTGTAAATTATCATAAGGGCTTGCTTTATATGGATATGAATAACCCTTGTAAGGCATTGGGCTGTGTTTTAAAAGCTAAATTTTATTTTGATAATAATCATTATGTAAAACGCTCGATATTAAGCAATCTTAAGATTGCTTGTATTTATCGATATCTACATTGTTATGATAGGGCTTTAGAGATTTATGCCTATTGTATTCCGTTGATGAAATCATATTCGATGGAAAGCAAATATAAAACAGCGTATATTAATTATTTATGGTGCATGATTCTTGCCGAAAAATACAATGATGTAATAACAGTCATTGATGAATTAGATGATGAGTTAAAGCAGTCCTCGATCTTTTATTTATATTATTCTTTGGCAAATGAAAAGTTAGGTCATCATAAATTAGCTGCTAAAAATATTATTGAAGCAAAGAAGTGCTTAAAGGGATGCGAACAAACACCTTTATTAAAAGTCATAGTAGAAACATATTATACCTATTTATCGACAAATAAGAAGCAAGAAACAAAATTAAAGAAATTAAATTTAACATTGAATGAAGCGCAAAACAGTAATAATATAGAATTACAAAGATTTGTTATAGAGATGATTATAGACATTTTAGACCCTGAATTACAGACAGATGCAATTATAGATTATTATAAAATGATGCTTAAAAGCTATAAATCTTAATGGAAATGCATTAGATTGTTATTATGTGATATAATTGTTGAAATTTGATTATATTTCTATATTATATTCTATTTAACAACTTATGAGTAAATTAAGGTGATGAATTATGATGTTATGAAATTTTAATGAATGATTTAACTTAGTTATAATGACCCAATAGTGTCATAAAAGTTATTTTTTGATGAAAAAAGTATATTATTTTCACTATAATAAATCGTTTTGAGATTTGACAGTTATGTATTGATGGATTATCATATGAATGTAAGAGCGCTTTTACATAAGATACGAATGGAGGAGAATAAAAATGAAAAAATTTATGAGTGCAATTTTATCCTTAAGTATGGCTTTAATTGCGATTGCTGCTCCTATGCAGACAAATGCAAATGAAGGAAGATCTATTGCACCACCGGATGAAGGTGGAGGATACCCTACTGCCACTGTTACTAGATCATCTTGGTCAGTGTCAAAGGCTACTGGTCAATCGGTGACATTTTATGTTCAAGCCAAAGAGAACACTGCCAGCTATACAATGGTGAAAGTAACACTTACAAATGCTAAATTGACTGATAAGAACGGAAAAGTAGTATGTAATAAGATTGGTACTGCTGGAACTTGTTCTACAGTTACAACAGCAGGCGTAAATAATAGATTTACAGTAAAAGCCGGAACAAATGGCTATGGTGCGGCATATTATGTGAATTCCGCATATTATCGCTAATAGTATCAAAGTGATACAGTATTATGTTATAATTACTGTATCACTTTACTATCTTTATCGGAGGATAACTTTATGAAAATTACAAATCTACAAAAGGAATATCATAATCAAAACGATATTGCATGTGTATTTCAGAATTTATCATTTGAAGTAACCAAGTGTGGTTTATATTTGTTGCTGCAGGAAAGCGGCGGGGGAAAAACAACATTATTCCGTATTCTGTCCGGTGAGGATAAGGAGTATCAGGGAGAAGTACATATTGACGGTAATATTGTCATGATTGATCAAGAAGTACGACTGATGGAATCCATGAGTGTGTGGCAAAACCTATCGATGGTGTGTGAGGATGAATCTCAAATCACGTTATTATTAGAAATGATGCAGATGAAGGAACATCGTGATAAAAAAGTGAAATTTCTTTCATTAGGTCAGAAAAAACGTGTACAGATTATTCGCGGCTTTTTAATGCAGCCATCGATTTACTTATGTGATGAACCTACTGCATCTCTTGATGAAGAAAACGCACATATTATAATGGAATTTTTGAAAAAGCGCAGTGAACAGACGTGCGTTATTGTGGCTACACATGATGAAGTATTATGTAAGCCTTATGCAGATTATGTAATGAGACTCTATAAGGATCATATCGATATTTCTGAATTAACGAACGTAAGTCATAATCATATTCCTAATATGAATGAATATCCTCAACAGAAAAGAAAACAACAAATACGCTTTGCATGGCAAAGATTACTGTCAAGAAAACCGGAAGCAATCCTAACTTTATTGTTGCTTTGTTTTCTGTTCTTTACTGCTTATATCGGAATTGTAGGTATCGACGTATTTACCAAAGCTGCTCAATATGAGCATATATGGGAAAACGGCGAAAATCATTTGCGTTCACAGCCGAAAGACACACCGAGTGATAGCGATAGTAATTTGAATATGGTGCACTATGAATCCGATCAATATAATTTCTACACATATGAAGATGCCAAAAAGCTATATGAAAACGATCGCAACATCATCGGCTATTATTTGGGCTGGGATATCGATGTTTATTCAGACACCAGAACGATAGAAGATGGTCTGATGGAAACCAATGAATCCTTTTGGCAACAGTTCTATTATAAATATGATGATAATGGTTTAGGCGGTCCTGAATTTTCAGGTTTTGACTTTTTGGGTCTTTATCCTGAATACGACTTATCCAAAGAAGAACGAATCTTTATCTATGAAATGTTCGATCAAAAAAAGCTTCCTTTACTTTACGGTGATTATATGAAAGATGATAATGATGTGCTTATTTCAGCTAATTTAGCGCAGGTCTTATGCAGAATATACGGGTGTGATTCGATTGAAAAGCTGATCGGGCGTGATTTGATATTATATACAAACTTCCTCAGTGATTTTGATACGGCTGAAGCCGTTGAACATAGGGCATTTCACGCAAAAATCAGCGGTATTACGAATTATCAAAATCTAAGTCAAAATCAAGTGTTTACACAGGAACAAGCATATACAAATGCAATGCGTAAAAGCTATCAATATCAGCGAGAGGATATGCAGTATCATCACCTCGATTTATTGATTGATCCTGCGGCAGATGATTTTGAAACAATACGTTTACATGCGAATAAAGTCTTAAATAAAGAGAAAAATGATTTTGTGTTTTTTCAAGACAGCATTACATGGAATGAAGGCTTTGCCCCAAGCAGATTCAATCAACCATCGATTCAGCTGTATAAAAACATCGCTTGCATCTTATGCGTACCCCTATTGATTTTCTATAGTATTGAAAAACTGTTTTTCAGAAAAAGAGAGAAAAAAGAAGCGTTGATTATGAAAAAACTGGGGTATCGCTATTCCTTTGTGGAACACATACAGGCATGGATATTGTTAAGCTTGATAATACCTTCAGTACTGATCCTATATGGAGTATTGCTTATTACTGATTTCGGAAAGAAGCTTGGCTTTCTGCCGCTTTCACTGTTAAGTATATGGGGAATCATCGTTGTCCTATGTACAATTCTGAATGCAGTCAGAGTAAGGAAGGAAGGCTAGGGCCGTGAGCATACTGAAAATCGATCACTTAAAAAAATCCTTCGGTGATAAGGTCGTTTTGAATGACATTTCGCTTTCTATAGATCACCCCGGTTTATATTTATTATACGGAGTCAGCGGCTGCGGAAAAACGACCCTGCTTCATATAATTACCGGCTTTCTGAAGCCTGACAGCGGCAATGTAATAATTCAAGAGGACATACAGCCTGCATACAGCTTTCAAGACAGCGAATTGCTTCCTGATTTTACGGTGAAAGAAAATATTGAATTGGTTCAGCGGTTTCACTCTGAAAAGGTTGATATCGATACAATCGTTCAAGAATTGAATATTGCACAATTAATGCAGCGCTATCCGCATGAATGCTCCCAAGGACAAAAAAATCGTATAGCACTGGCTCGTGCTTTAAGCAGGAAGGCACCCCTTATTTTGGTTGATGAGCCTACAGAAGCGTTAGATGAGGATAATCGCAACCGGGTCAAAAATTTGCTTCAACAGGAAGCCAAAAACAGTGTCGTTATTGCGGTTACCCACGATCGAGAATGGATAGAAAGTGCACATGCAAGCGTATATGAATTGAAGTATCAAAGGCTCACTTGCATTCGTTCCAATGAAACAAATGAAGCATTAAAACCATCAATTCCTAAGGATACAGATAATTCTTTTTTGCAAAATATCATGAAACGAATCATGAAGCCCTCGATGAAAATTAACGGGTGGCTGTTTCTCTTACTTTCGATGTTAATTACAATATTATCCATATTGCCGACCTTCTTATTTTCTTATGAATATCGTAATCAAAGCTTAAATGCCGATGTAATTTACATAGACAGAGGATTTTCGCAAACTGCATTTTCGTATAGCGAAGCTGAGGTAATACCGTCCTTTGATACATTGCCGTTTCAAGGAAAGCGATATAAGATTCGTCTTTATCCGTTTATCGAAAATACAGCTAAGCTTCCGATCACAGGAAAAGATAAGGTAAACGGTTATGAAATTATAATCAATCAAAATACGGCTGCTGTCTTGGCAGAAGCACAAGGAGTAGAAACCGATGAACTGCTGAATCAAACAATCGCTGTTCCGTTTCGCCTCAGAGGTACTGAATATTATACAGATATGAAAATTGTCGGTATGATAGAGGAAACTGCGGTAGGGGAACAAATGCAGATTTACTATCATAAGCCTACGATTGATTCACATTTTCAAAAGCTTTTTTCAAAAAATGAACTGCTTGAACAAGCTGAATTATATATGCTGAAGGTAGAGGAAGCTGATGTAGTTTCAACGTATCAAAAAATACAACAAAGCTATCCGAATTTTGCACTTTACAACAGTATGATTTATGAACATGATACACGCATCATGAATTTTGAAAGGTATCAAATCGTTTACTACATCATATTTGCTGTATTCTATTGTTTTTCAGTGCTATTTTATCTATATTATCAGATTAAGGAAATGAATGTATACATGGCACAGTATGTAACACTCCATATATGCGGTGTGAAAGAATCTATGTTGGCAAACAATTATCGTGTGATAAAATGGCTTCACCATATAAAAATCGCGCTATTACCGGTTGTGTTCTTATCGGTAAGCAATTATTTTGTCGATATGTCAATTATTCTATTGACACTGTTACTGTTGTTTATCGTCTGTATGCCGATGATCATGATTTTGCTTATGTCGCTGCGATTGAAAAAATCATCGTTCAGCGCAGTTTTACAAAGAGATAAGGATCAGAAATAAACAATACAATTATGATTACTGTCTCAATCACTGACTGTTCACTGATATCCTGTCAGTAAACAGTTTTTTTACATTACTGTCCTTATTCGGCACTTCATAAAATACGCATAAAAACACATAATAAATAAGAGTGAATGAATCTTTTACCCAACAAAAGCTATTTTATTAAACATGGTACTTGACAATGCAAGGTACTGGATGTATTATAATAGTGAGGTGAAGGTAATGAATTCACAATTCAAGAAAGGGGTATTGGAGCTGATCGTGCTGTTATCCGTCAATAAGAAGGACATGTACGGATATGAACTGGTAAACGAGGTCAGTAAGGTAGTGAATGTAAATGAGGGCACGATCTATCCGTTATTGAAGCGTTTGACAAATGAGCATTATTTTGAGACCTATTTAGAGGAATCCTCTGAAGGTCCGCCCCGTAAGTATTATCGGTTGACCGAATCCGGCAGGAAACAGAAAAAGCTGCTGCTGGCGGAATGGAAAACCTTTCATGAACAGGTAAACGCATTTATCAAGGAGAGTGAAAATGATGAATAAGGAACAGTTTATTGATTATATGAATCAGCACTTGGCTGTAATCAAAGAAGCAGAGCGTAAGGATATCATCGATGAATATATCAATCATATTGACGAAAAGGTATCCGAAGGCATGAGTGAGGAAGAAGTGATTGAAAGCTTCGGCGACATTGACGAAATGATAAAGGAAATACTGGATGCGTACAATATCGATCCAAAACAGGCAAAGAGCACGGACAGCTTTGATAAAAAGGTAAATGAAGTGCTGGACGTTTTATTTGAAGGCTTTCAAAGCTTCTTAAGTAAAATCACAAGCATGGATGTAGACAGTATCGTGCGTTTGATGTTTGAGGTATTGGTGGTATTGATCGTATTGGCGATATTACGAATTCCCTTTGAAATTATGGAATCCGTCGGTGCTTCCTTATTAAGAGGGCTGTTTGGATACGGTATCGGCAGTACCTTCGCGTGGATATGGCATACGATCTGCAGTATTCTATATATCATAATATTTATCGTCTCATTGATTAATATCACAAGCAGACGATGGGCACATTTTAAGCATAAGCAGGATACGACGATCTTGGACGATGTAAAGGAAAGCTTCAATTTTGAACAGGCAAAGGAAGCGGTTCGCCGCTTTACCGAAGGCACAAAGGACGCAAGTGCGGAAGAATCCGAAAACAAATCGGAAGGAACCGATGAAAAGGCGCATCAGCACAGCGCTCATCACTATACTCATGAATATAAACATGAGGGAAGTCATGATTATCAAGCACCCTCATTACTACGAATCTGTATGTCGATCTTCGGCTTCCTGTTTATGATTCCCTTTATCATGGCAATCATTGTATTGAGCTGTCTGTTGGCTTGGCTGATCGCCATGAGCTTTCAGGGAGTTACGGTCATCGGCTTTTACTTCTTGGTCATCGGTGCGATTATCGGATGCGGTGCCGTTATTTCATTAATCGATCGTTATTTATGCAAGGGAGGTCATTGATATGAGAAAGTTTATTATTCAAATAGTTGTTTCAATGGTTTTTCTGTCAATCGGCTTCGGTCTTTGTTTATTTGAATTATCGGATTATGAGTTTGTAGAATACAGTGAGGTAAGTGAAACAACGATCCTTGATACGACAGTAAGCGAACATCAGGAACTGCGTCTTGATATCGACGATGATATTCGCATTCTGTTTGATTATGATGAATCAATGAAAGATCATGTAAGCATTGAATTCAGCAGCCTGTTGAATTACAAGAAAAGCGACAGCCGTATCAAAATCAAGGACCTTTCATGGTCATGGTCCGGCTTTAAGCAATATTACAATGTATTTATCGACGGCTTGAAGGATCATAAGCTGACTTCATTCCATCATCATTATTCCACGGATGAAATTGAAACCGTAACGATCACATGCGCAAAGGACGCACGTCAATGGATCGATATTCGTGATTAAATTTGATTTTATTTGATTAAGGAGCGGGGAAGCAAACACAGTATTGAAATAATTTTCATAAAATGTAAAAAAATACATTGACTTATGAAAATAAATGATGTATACTAAGCATGTAAATTAAATATTTCCTCTCTTGCAAGCAGTACCTAAACTGTATCTCCCTTACAATTCCCCCTCCTTGAATTAATGTCTACTTGTGAAAGGCTTGCTTGAGATTTGTGAGAACCGTTATTTAACGGTTTTTTTTCGGAGATGAGCAGTGATACAAAACGAATCATCGCCTGTGAGAAAGCGATTTTGTGAAAGATGTTGTGTCATTGCGTAATTCATGGGAAAACTTTGTGTTATACTTTGTAAAATGATTAGAAAATGTGTATAATATACTGGTATTTAAGAGAATGAAAAGGTGAAGTCATGAAACTAAAGCATGTAATAATAGGAATTGTTGTGCTGTTGATCGATCAGATAACTAAAATAGCGGCAGAAGCAACGCTGAGCAGCGGCGCAATCAGTGTAATACCCGGCTTTTTTCGTTTGACCTATGCGGAAAATACCGGTGCGGCATGGAGTATGCTGGAGGGTAAGATGTGGTTTTTCTATATCATCACAATTATCGCATTAATCATTATGGTGATGTTTTACCGCAATCAAAAGGAAGCAGATGAGCTTGTCAAGGTATCCTTGGTATTGATGATGGCAGGTACGATCGGTAACTTTATCGATCGCTTATGCTTTCAACATGTGCGCGATTTTTTAGATTTTATTATTTTCGGATATGATTTTCCGATTTTCAATGTTGCGGATATGGCATTATGTATCGGCGTATTCCTGATTATCGTCGATGTGCTGTTGGAAAACAGCGGCTTTCGATTAAAAAAATGAATCGGTTTTCGGTAGAGGAAGCATTTCATCAGCAGCGGATTGATAAATATTTAAGTGATCAGGCAAATGATTTATCAAGAAGCAGAATCCAAGAGCTGATCAAGCAGGGTAATGTGCTGATCAACGGCAAGCCATGCAAAAGCAATACCAAGGTAAAAAGCGGTGATGAAGTCATGATCGAGCTGCCGAAGGAAACTGAGGTATCGATCGAGGCACAGGACATACCGCTTGATATTCGCTATGAGGACAGCGATGTCATCGTTATCAATAAGGGTAAGGGAACAGTTGTTCATCCTTCCGCGGGGCATTATCGCGATACGCTTGTGAATGCACTGCTGTATCACTGTAAAGACCTTTCCGGAATCAACGGTGAGCTGAGACCGGGAATCGTTCATCGCATCGATAAGGATACGACCGGCTTGATCATCGTCGCAAAAAACGATGCGGCACATCGGGATTTGGCTGAACAGCTGCAGAAGAAAACGGTCAATCGTCTGTATTATGCGCTTGTTCACGGAGTCATTCAGCATGATTTCGGAACGATTGATGCACCGATTGCCAGAGACGGCAAGGATCGTCAGAAAATGACGGTTGCCGAAAACGGAAAAGCGGCACGAACTCATTTTAAGGTCTTGGAGCGCTTTTCACAGTTTACTTTGTTGGAATGTCGCTTGGAAACAGGCAGAACGCATCAAATACGTGTACATATGAAATATATCGATCATCCGGTTGCAGGCGATCCGAAATACAGCTATCGCAAGCCGTTTCGTGAATTCGGCCAGTATCTCCATGCGCATCAGTTGACCTTTGTGCATCCGCATACTAAGGAAACGATCGTTGTTGAGGCTGAACGCCCTGCATATTTTGAGGATACTTTAAATGAATTAAGAGAAATGAGGTGATTTCTATGGATGCGAAAAAGGAAGAGTTATATGTATTTCAGTTGCTGCATTTTTTAGTCAGCAAATATCAATATCAGCTTGTAACGGTACGTCAATATAAGCAGGATAAATGGCTGATGAATCCGGCACAAAAGGATTATCCGATCATCTATTTGACTTCACTTGACAAGGAACAGCTCGCACTTAAAATGCCGTCAATCAGACAGGTGCATCAGGTGATTGCACAACTTACGCAAAGAAATACACAGCTTTTGATTCTGCATACGAGCGATGATGCGGAAATACAAAGAGAAGCAAGCTGCTTGGTTGCGCCGATTCATCCCGGAAGCTGTGAGGAAGAAGCTGTCAAGGATCACTTTGAAGGCATCGGTGAGGCTGTCTATGATGCAGCGGAGCCGCAAAAGGAAGTTATTCAATTGACGCATTCCTTAGAGGAGCTTCAAGCCGCAAGCTTACGCAAGCTGAAGCAACAGGGCCTTGTACAGAAAATGCCGTTGATTACGACTGTTACAGTCGGTATTTGTATGCTTGTATGGCTGCTTGTCGCATTATTAAGCTCTTATTTGGAAAATGATATCATCGCTGCCTTATTGGGCGGTGCCTATTATAAAATGAATATCATCTCCCTTCATGAATATTGGCGCATGATCACCGCAGGCTTCTTGCATTTGGATATCATTCATCTGTTATGTAATATGATGGCGCTGTATTCGATCGGTAAGGTGTGTGAGCGCTCATATACGAAGCTGCAGTACTTGATGATATTGATCGGTTCGATCATTATCGGAAATTTATTTGTTTTCTTAACCGAAGGAAATTCCATTTGTTTAGGCATCAGCGGCGGTGTATTCGGCTTGTTCGGGGCGGTCATCGTAACGCTGTTTGCCGATCACAGTATTCAAAATCCGATGGTAAAGGCCTCGGTCATGCGTTTATTGGTTATGAATGCCTTGATTTCACTGCTGCCGGGAATATCCTTGTTTGCGCATTTGGGCGGATTTGTCGCCGGCGTATTCATGGGAATTATCTTTTCCAACGTACCGCGCTGGTCGCATTTGCGAATCCATGTGACGATCAGCTTTGCGATTTTAGTCGGTTTGTCCTTCGCTATGGCATCCAAGCTGGATTTGATTGAACCGTTGGATCGACAAATCGATCGTACCTACTATCATACGGTAAAAAAATTAGGCTTGGACAGCTATGCGGAAAGAATCCAAAAGGCATATTTACATTATTATTCAAAGGAGGAGCTGGGGATATGAAACGAAGCGATGTATTGACATGGGATGAATACTTTATGGGGTTGGCGCATTTGAGCGCACGCCGCAGTAAGGATCCGAGCACTCAGGTCGGTGCTTGTATCGTATCGCATCAGCATCGCGTTGTCGGTATCGGCTATAACGGCTTTCCCAACGGCTGCAGCGATGATGAATTCCCGTGGGCAAGAGAAGGCGAGTTTGCGGAAACCAAATATCCGTTCGTCGTTCATGCGGAGCTGAATGCCATCTTAAACAGTACGCAAAGCCTGCAGGGCTGTACGATTTATGTTTCCTTGTTTCCTTGTAACGAATGCGCTAAGGCAATCATTCAAAGCGGTATTTCAAGAATCGTATATGAATGCGATAAATATGCGGACAGCGACGAAGTAAAGGCAAGCAAGCGTATGCTGAAGGCAGCGAATATTGAGCTTGTTCAATTACCGTATGCGATTGAACTGCAGGTTTCAAGAAAACAGGCGGAAAAGTGTTGATAAAAAGCAGACTTTATAAGCCTGCTTTTTTCGTATTCGCAAAATGAAGCTTCGCTACCTTGGTAAGAGAAGCCTGTCCGTATCGTTGTACAAAATCAACGATATTTTGATCGACCTTGGCAGAAGCACCCTTTAAGAAAGGGAAGTCGTATGCCTGACACATCGCTTCAAAGCGCTTCAGAAACGCATAACGCGCAATCACAGAGGCTGCCGCAACCGCCATATATTTATTCTCAGCCTTTGTTTCAAAATGAATTCCTTCAATGACCTCAGCTTCTTGTCTTAAATAGCGATAATAGCTTTCTTTTTTCACAAACTGATCGATGATGATATGCTTCGGTAAGGCTTTCAGCTTACGTCTTAAATGAACAAAGGCCTGATTGTGAAGCTTACATTTGATTGCGACCATATTATGATCGGGATGAATACGATTATAAGTTTCATTATCTAAAATCAACAGCGAATACACAAGGCGTTCCATCAGCTTCGGACCGATCGTTAAGATCGTATCATCCTTGATCGCTTTAGAATCTTGAACACCTAAGGACTTCAGCCACTCTGCATCCTTTTCACTCACATAAGCGGCACATACACAGACAGGACCGAAATAATCGCCGGTACCGACCTCATCACTGCCGCATTGGGGATATGTGATCGAAGCTGAAGGCACAGGCATTCGCTTCTCTGCACCTTGATAAGCGGAAGCATGAAATTCAGCACTGTCGCCTTGAAAAACGACCTTTCCTGATTCATATGCGGTAATCACACAATCACTCAGCTTGATCTGCCATTTCGCATAGGCAGGTGTTTTACGCTTTTCCGCCATTGGATAACGCTGAAACAAATCATCAATTTCTGTATTTGACAGAGCTATGGAAACCGTACTCATAAAATTCTCCTGTTCTACTATCGGGAATGGTAAAATCTATGTACAATGGTATCATATTCTCTGTTGATTGTGAAGCAAAAGTGATGTCTTTTTCGCTTCCTGTTTGAAAGGAAAACAAAACGATTGAAATTACTGTCATACGCATATAAAATACTTATGAGAATGAAAAACAATTTGTATTTGAATAAGAATATTCCAGAACGGAATGATAAATACGATTGTATATTTGCGTATCTGTTCATTCCGTGTTAAAATATAAAAACGTGCTGTGCACATATAAATGAGGTGTTACAATGTTATTTCCGAGTGAATATATATATGTATTAAATATAGCTGTTGTATTGATCATTGCGCTTTTTGCGTACAGCGGCTATCGTCAAGGCTTTTTATTAAAGGCACTGGGCTGCTTCGGTTTTTTGGTCTGCGGCTTACTGTCATGGCTTTTATCTTCACCGTTGGCTAAGGTGATTCCGTTATATCCGAAGGATATGACACCGATGGCAGATACGATTGCCGGTCCGATTTTTTATGAATCGCTGAATCGTTCCTTGATGTTTATTGTGTTATTTATCGTATTATCGATTATCGTATTGTTTCTAAAGCCGATTTTAAAGGCTGTGGGCAAGCTACCGATTCTTCAGGAGGTCAATGTGCTCTTGGGGACGTTGATCGGAGCACTGCAGGGCTTGGTTGCGGTGATGGTCTTGTCGTTTGTGTTTACGACTCCGTTATTTGCGAACGGAATTCATATCGTCGAGGACAGCTTTTTAAAGCCGATCAATGCGATGACTGAGGGATTGTTGTTTTTTGCCGATGATACGATCGGGGAACTGAAATCGATTCAAAAGATCGTTACCCCTTCAACGATGCTTAACCAAGAGGATTTAAATCATATCAAAAATTGGCTGTTGGATCATGATTTAGATGAAGCCAAGGTAAATCAGCTGGTACAACAGCTCGCAGGTGAATGATATGAGTGAATATCGTGCCCTGCAGTTTGAGGAATGTAAAGCGCAGATTGCGGCATATTGTCGTTTTTCTCTGGCACGAAAGCTGTTGAATGAGCAGCAGCCTTCGTTTTCTTATTTGTGGATCAAGCAGGAATCACAGCGCATGCAGGAGGCATTGGCATGTGTCGTGCGATACGGCTTACTGCCGTTGCCCGGTTTGTTTGATATCAGTGAGGCAATCAAAGACGCTAAGCGTGATAAAATACTTCGTCCGTTTGAATTGAATCGCATTGCGCAGCAGGCGAATTGTATCGATGCGGTCGCACAATATCGCAAGCAGTGTGAAATCAAGACGGAGCATTTAGATGAATTATACGCTGCCTTCAGTGATACGAAGCAGCTTTCAAGGGAAATCGAGCGTTGTATCAATGTACATGATGAAGTGATGGACAAGGCTTCGCAAAAGCTGTTTTCACTGCGCAAAAGCATTTGTCAATGCGAGGGGGACATTGCCGCCGAAGCACAGCGCTTTGTCGCCGCCAATTCCAACAAGCTGACGGATACGATCACAACGAGCCGCAATCAGCGTGTCTGCGTGCTTGTGAAAATCAGTGAAAAAAACAGTGTACACGGTTTTGTCCATGGGGAAAGTGCATCGGGACAGACCGCCTATGTAGAGCCGCAGGTACTGTTTCAATTAAATAATAAAGCTGCTGCGCTGAAAAGTCAGGAGCAGGAAGAGGTAGCCCGCATCTTAAAGGAGCTTACCTTAAAGGTCAAGGAGCATAGTGATGCTTTGGCTGCGAATCAGGAGACGTTTACTTTACTGGATGCGTATTTTGCGAAGGCGCAGTATGCGAAGGAGCACAACGGCTGTATCGCACAAGTCGAACAAAACGGGGCGCATCTGTATTTAGAGCGCTATCGTCATCCGCTGATCGACCCTAAAAAGGTCGTAGCCAATACATATGAATTAAAGCCGCCGCATCGCACACTGTTAATTACCGGAAGCAACACCGGCGGAAAAACCGTTACCTTAAAAAATATCGGCTTGGCCGCATGCTTGGCGCAGAGTGGGATGCCGCTGTTGGCTGAGCGCGCAATTCTACCGTTTTTTGCGCAGATTTTTGTTGATATCGGTGATGATCAATCGATTCAGGAATCACTTTCCACCTTTTCTGCGCATATTTCAAAATTGGCGATGATCTGTGAAAAGGTAAGTGAGGATTCTTTGGTGCTGCTTGATGAATTAGGCAGCGGAACCGATCCGAAAGAGGGCGAGTGCTTAGCTGTAGCTTTACTTGATGAGCTTTGTACCTCGAATGCCTTTGTCTTAGCGACAACGCATTTTCATGCCTTAAAAAGCTATGCGAAGCAGCAGGATCATATTTTGATTTCCGGTGTGGAATTTGATATGGAACAGATGCGTCCGACCTATCGGTATTTAGAAGGTGTCAGCAATGCTTCCAATGCGCTTGCGATCGCTCGTCGCTATCATATGAAGGAGCATATTCTGCAGAAGGCGGAAGCGCTTCGTGAAGCGAATCAAAGCGATCAGGAGCGATTGATGGAAAAGCTGGAACAGGAATCCGCGGAATTGTTGCAGGAGAAAGCGAAAAGTGAGGCGGTGCTGAATGAGGTTCAGGCATTGCGCACCCAGCTTCAGGACCAACAAAAGCGTTTTGAAAAAAACAAGCAGCGTGAGATGGAGCAGCTAAAGGAGCGCTATGAGCAGCAGCTTAATGAAACACTCGCTCAAGCAGAATCCTTATTAGAGGAGCTGAAGCAGCTTCCCAAGGACGTCAAGCCGCATCAGCTTACCGATGCCGCTAAGCGCTTATCCGATATTCATTTTAATGAAGAAAACGAGGAAGCACAGCCGCCTGTCGAGCTTCAAATCGGTGATCGTGTCAGCATTCGTCATTCGCATACTCAAGGTGAAATCATTGAAATCAATAAGGACAAGATCTGTGTGCTTGTCAACGGATTGCGAATGAATACGAAAAAACAGGATCTGTTGTTAGTGGAAAAAGCCAAGGAAAAAAAGAAAATCAAGGAAAAGGGCTATCAGCTTCATAAAGCGAGCACTCACTTTTCCATGGAATTGAATATTATCGGAATGAAGGTTGCCGAAGCAGTACCGGTCGTAGATAAATATTTGGATAATGCGATATTGAATCATGTCTATTCGGTTCGTATCATTCACGGTAACGGTACCGGTGCACTTCGAAACGGAATTCATCAGTATTTAAAAAGAGACGGCAAGGTGGAGACTTATCGCTTAGGCGGACAAGGTGAGGGTGGTATGGGCGCCACTGTCGTAACGCTGAAAAAGGTAGGAAAACGTCATGGCTAATATGGCTAATATTGAGGACAAGCTGAAAATCCTGCCGCCGTTACCCGGCTGTTATTTAATGAAAAACAAGGACGGGGATATCATTTATGTCGGCAAAGCGAAAAAGCTGAAAAATCGTGTGCGACAGTATTTTGTCGGTGCACATGATTTTAAAACACAGCGGCTTGTCGCCAATATCGATGATTTTGAATTTATCGTTACCGGCAGTGAAAAGGAAGCACTGTTGTTGGAAATCAATTTGATCAAAAAGCATACACCGCCGTATAATATCATGTTTATGGATGATAAAACGTATCCGTATATCAAATTAACCAAAGAAAAAGCACCGATATTAAGAGTTGTCCGCAATACAAAGGATAAAAAGGCTGAATATTTCGGTCCTTTTCCTGATTCCTCAGCTGCATGGGAAACAATGAGACTGTTAAATCAGCTGTATCCGTTAAGAAAATGCGCTCGTTTACAAAAAAAAGAATGCTTGTATTATCATATGAAGCAATGCTTAGGTCCCTGTGTGCATGAAATTGATGATGCCTGTTATCAACAGATGGCAAATGAAATCCGTAAGTTTTTAAAGGGTGATGTCAAGGAAATGCTGAATCAGCTGAAGCAGGAAATGGAACAGGCAAGCATGGAACTGCAGTTTGAAAAGGCAAAGGAAAAGCATGATTTGATTCAGGCAATCACTCATGTAACGGCGAAGCAGCAGATTGATTTCAAGGATCGCAAGGATCGCGATGTGTTCGGCTGTTATGTCGATAAGGGCTATATATCGATTCAGGGCTTTTTCTTAAGAGGCGGCAAGCTGTTGGAGCGCACCCTGCACATTACACCGCTGTATGAAAATGAGGAAGATGCTTTTCTTTCCTTTATTCTGCAGTATTATGAGCAGCATCCGCTGCCGCAAGAGATTTTATTGCCGCAGTATTATGATATCGGTGTATTGGCACAAACGCTTGATACGAAGCTGCTTCAGCCGTTGCGCGGTGATAAGCTGAAGCTTGTGGAAATGGTAATTGCGAATGCGAAAAATGTTCATCAACAAAAATTTGAGCTTGTAGAGCGCAAAGAAAATCGTCGTGAAGAAGCGATGAAACAGCTTTGCGATATCTTTCAAAAGGAGATTCATCGTATTGAAATCTTTGATAACTCGCATATTTCGGGAAGCTTTAATGTTTCGGGCATGGTCGTATTCAAGGACGGAGAGCCCAGTAAGCAAGATTATCGTCTGTATAAGCTTGGTACCTATATTTCTGATTTAGATTCGATGAAGGAAGTCATTTATCGCCGTTATTTTCGCTTACTGAAGGAACAAGGACGTTTTCCCGATTTATTGATAGTGGACGGCGGATGGTTACAGATTGAGGCCGCCAAGGAAATATTATCGGCTCTGGAACTCGATATCACGCTTTGCGGTCTTGTGAAGGATGACAATCACCGCACGAATGAATTGATGGATAAAGACGGTAAGATCATTCCGATTCAGCGTGATTCCTCATTGTTTTTCTTGTTGACACAGATGCAGGACGAGGTGCATCGTTTTGCGATTTCTTATCATCGCAAGCTGCGCAATAAGGCAATGACGAAATCAATTTTAGATGAGGTAACGGGAATCGGTGAAGTGCGTAAAAAAGAAATCTGGAAGCATTTTAAAAGCATGAAGCGTTTAAAGGAAGCAAGCGTTGAGGAAATTGCCGCAGTCGTACCGCAGGCCGTTGCCCAAAATATCTATGATGTATTACATAATCCTAACCAAAATGAGGATTCTGCATATGATAAACTGTAAGCATCATAAGTATAGGGGGTATCAATACGCAAACGATATTAACAAGGCGAGAAAAACAAGTGTTTGATTTGTTGATTCAAAATTACAGCACAAAGGAAATCGCTGCGATGATGAAAATTTCGGATAAAACCGTACGCAATCATATTTCTAATGTGATGCTGAAGCTGGGTGTCAAGGGAAGGGCACAGGCAGTCGTTGAGCTGTTGAAGCTTGATGAACTGCATTTACAGTAAGGTAGAGTAAAAGGCCGATCATTCGGTCTTTTTTCAGGCTTGTTTTTTTGTTTCGGTATTTATAGTAAAGTACACCGTTGATGAAAAATTTGTGTGTGGTTTAATCAAGACGGGTCAACGATTGATGAAAAGGAAATTTTATAGCTTTTATTGTTGCATTATAAAAATGATTTGGTATAATGTGAGTGAGGATAAAAGTGTTTTCAACAATTTTTATCTTCATTGTGAGGCGTTTGTCAGATGTGCCTGGCTCAATAAAAACTGAAGAAATTGCGAGGGGTTCGTCAACGTACCTGGCTAAAAAAGTTGAAGAAATTATAAAAACTACTCAAAATCGCATCTGAGTAGTTTTTTTTTGCGTGATCTCATTTTCTTTATCACCTGTATATCAATATTCCTACTGCTGATTACAGCTTTGTAATCTGTAATCGATTCATTTTATAATTCACATATTGAATATAGAAATCAGACAATCAAAGCATTACAATAGATAAAGAAAAGGCGTGATGTAATGAATGGATTTGTTCCTTATAAGAAATCTGTATCGGTTGAAAAGGCAGTCGTTACGATTCGTATAGATTCAAAAACACTGGAAGAAATAGATAAAACGGCAAGTATAATCGATATCAGCAGAAATGAATTTATGAATCAATGTATCGAATATGCCTTGAAGCACCTGAATATATATGATCGACTCATGGAGTATGAATAAGTAAAAAGAGTGCTTGTTATAAGCCTCGATTGACAAAGAATTCTCTGATATCGACCTCTAAAACACGTGCGATACGATATAATACAGCGATACTGAATGACTGCTGTACCTTAACGGATTCAATATTACTGATCAAGCTGTGACTTAAATCGGCTTTTTCGGCAAGCTGTTCCTGTGTTATTTTACCGTAACTGCTGTACTTGCTGTTATTATGAAGTCTGAAATATTTGATATTCTTACTTATCAATTCATAAATGTATCGATCGTCCTCGGGACTGAATTTCATGATTTCACCGCCTGTCTTTGTCTTTTCATTTATCGTTATAATTATTGTCCTTGTACTGTGTGAGCTTATTCTAAACTACACATCAATTTCACGCAATACGATATTCTAAAATAGCGCAAAACGATTGATATTCATCGGGCAGCAGTGACGAATCAATCAGAAAACTGAGGTGGCTGTCAGTGCTTTACACCGATAATTAAAAAAAATTAAATTTTTTTTGGGATTTCATCTGTTTATGAGTATGTATATATGAGGACATATCAATGATAAAGGAGAATACATATGACTTATAAACGCATACAAACACAACTGATTATGAATCACAGCCAATATCAATGGCTGATGCGCCGATTGAACAGAGTTTCAAACTGTGCCGGTGCTTTACAGACAAAGCTTTTAAATGATTCAAAGCTAAAGCCCGATAAGCAGTCCTATAACGCTTTTAATCAGCATTTTCTGTATGAAGCCGCTGTATATCAATTAAATGAGCGAGAGAGGGAATGTGTCAGGCAGTATGCAGAGGCGTTGTGGAAGGCCTACATTCATGCTTCACCGATGCCTAAATTCGTATATCGCAATTTGGTGGAACAGGATTTCAGCTATCATCAGGTCGATATGCGCAGCTTTTTGGATCCTTCAATCACTCAAAGCAACTGTAAAAGACTGATGGCAAGCACGATTTATTCGCTCAACAATCAATGGTACATCTATCTTTATGTAAAAGTGTTTGAAAATCGCCGCAATGCTTATAAATGATTTCATCAAGCCTTGAAGTGTGATATAATACCTTTTGAGGTGTAAGATATGAAAGCTAAGCGAATAGTATTTATCACAAGTCTATTGGTTTTATTCGGTATCTGTTTTACGGTAATGAATCGTCATTATGATGAGCTTGCGCGTTATCCGTATGTTACAAGTGAAAATCGTGATATTATTTTAGAACATTTATCCAACGATGATATTAATTATATGATTTCTCAACAGCTCAAGCCTGAGCAATTTCTGCCTTATATAGAAACAGAGGGCTTTGTATTGCGCAATACGCTTTGGTACAATCGAGCGAAAGAGGTGCGTTCTGCCTCAAATGAAACGATTATCGCGTTTATCAATGATTTTAAAAATCATTTGGATTATGCAGGCTTAGAAACACTGCTTAAGGCATATTCTTATGATACATTGCGTACATTTTATGAGGAAGAGAATGATTATATCCAAAATGCGGATATCGTAAATGATCCGGCTTCTTTATTGACGCTGATCGATGATGAGGAAACCTTATATACGTATCAGCCGAAAAAGCTGGTAAGTGTGAAAGATGTACCGCATGTATCGCTTGTTGACGGTAAAAGTGATATCAAGGTGCTGTCTGAGGTGAAAAAACCGCTGCAGAAGCTGTGCAGTGATATTTCCAAGGTGAATAATAAGACATGCGGAAATCTGATTTTGACTGCCGGATATATTTCCTATGAGGATCAGGTGCCGATCTATGAAAGCATGATGCTGAAATACGGGCGTGATGATTTTCGCCGCTTTTGGGATTATCCCGGACAAAGTGAATATCAGCTCGGAACACTGATTCGCTTTCAGCCGGTCGGCAGGGAAAGCAGCAGTGTCGATGATGAACTGCTGGAACCGCAGGATAACGATTCCAAGGACGACAAAGAGGAAAGCGAGGACAGCAAGCTGGCCGAATGGCTTGCGGACAATGCTTATAAATACGGCTTTATCATTCGCTATCCGAAGGATAAGGAAGATGTTACCAAAAAGCTGTATCAGCCCTTTACGCTTCGTTATGTAGGAAAAGAGGTCGCTGAGATATTACATCAAAATCATCAGGCCTTGAATGAATATCACGTGGAAATCAAATAAGGATAGGAGAATATGATGGAAAAATTTCTTGAATTCAGAGAACGATACCCGTTATTTCGTTATAATGCATATCATATCGAAGAAACAAATGATGCGATCACCTTTCGTTATGACTTTGAAATCGTCGGATTGACACAGTTTCATCCGACTTGGACAATCGATAAGCAACATGTGAAATATTTTGATGAAAATGATGAAATCATTCAAAAGCTGATATTTTCAATCGGTATGGTTGAATTGTCAAGCTATTGGAAAATTACCTGTTCACCGGCTGTGGAAATTCATGCGGGAGCAATCGATGATACGCAGCTTGCATGGTGGAAAAAGCAATACTTTTTAGGCCTTCAGGAATTCTTTTATACAAATCATATTACTGTTTCAATCGATGATTTCATGTATATCAAGGCTTTGGGAAGCAGCTTTGCCGATACATTGGGAACAAGAGCGTTAAGCGGCTGTATGATACCGATCGGCGGCGGTAAGGATTCTGCCGTAACTACGGAGCTGTGCAAGCAGCTGGATATGAAGCGCTGTGCCTATATCATCAATTCACGCAAGGCGACACAGGACAGTGCAGATATCGGCGGCTTTGATGAAAAAGATGTCATCAAGGTCAAACGTACTCTTGATGCGAATATGCTGGAATGCAACAAAAAGGGCTTTTTAAACGGACATACGCCGTTTTCGGCATTGGTTGCCTTTTCCTCGACCTTGTTTGCGTATATCAATGATCTGCGTTATGTAGTGTTAAGCAACGAGGACAGTGCGAATGAAAGCACTGTGGCAGGAACTCAAATCAATCATCAGTATTCAAAGAGCTTTCAGTTTGAACAGGATTTCCATGAGTATGAGAAAACCTATATTGATTCCGGTGTATATTACTTCTCTTTATTGCGCGGCTGGTCGGAATTTCAAATTGCCGAGCATTTTGCGAAGTATCCGCAATATCACGAAGCATTCCGCAGCTGTAATGTCGGCAGTAAGGCAGATATTTGGTGCGGAAGCTGTCCGAAATGCCTGTTTGTTTATTTTATTTTATTGCCGTTTTTGAGCGATGATGAACTGTATTCCGTATTCCGTAAGAATTTGTTGGAGGATCCGGCGTTGATTTTGACGATGGAACAGCTGATTGGCTATCAAAGCGAAAAGCCGTTTGAATGCGTCGGCAGCCGTTCTGAGGTAAATACGGCAATCTGTATGAAAATAGCTGCATTGAAAAAGGAAGGAAAAGCACTTCCGCTGCTGCTGCGACATTATCAAACACTGCCGCAGTATGAAAGCTATCGCAATCAAAAGAATCCGTATGCACATTATTTCAATCAGGAAAATCTGATTCCCGATCTGTTTTTACCGCTTGTGAAAGAAGGTTGATTATGCCGCCGATCATAGAAGAATTGAAAAATAAGCGCATCGCGATTTTAGGGTTCGGTAAGGAAGGGCAGTCGACGTACCGTTATATCCGAAAATATCTGCCGAATCAGGAATTGACGATTGCGGATCTGCATCCGATCGATACAAGCAAGCTTACCGATGTCAAGACGATCATCGGTGAGCATTATCAGGAACTCGATGCGTATGATATCGTTATGAAAAGTCCGGGTATTGTGTTGACACACAGGCTTTCCGAGGATAAGCTGAATTCACAGACGAATCTGTTTTTAAAGCATTACGGCAAGCAAACGATCGGTATTACCGGTACAAAAGGAAAAAGCACGACTGCTTCACTTCTGTATCATATCGTCAGCAAGCATCAGCCCTGTGTGCTGTTAGGGAATATCGGTAAGCCTGCCTTCGATCAGCTTGAGGACATTCAAGCGGATACAATTGTTGTGTATGAGCTGTCCTGTCATCAACTGGAATATACGCACTATGCGCCGCATTTCGGAGTACTGCTGAATTTATATGAGGAGCATTTGGATCATTACGGAACCTATGAAAAGTATATTCATGCGAAGGAAAATATTTGGCGTTATCAGCACAAGCAGGATATGATAATACTGGAGCATTCCCTTCAAAATGATGACATTTCCTCACAAATAATCAGTGCATCCATGGAGCATAAGGATGCGGATATCTATGTTGAGGATCAAACGCTTCATATTGAAAATGAAAGCATCACGATCGATGAACAGGCAACAACGCTTTTGGGTAAGCACAATCGCTATGATATTGCGATCGTATTCTATTTGGCGAAGCAGCTCGGCATTTCCTATCCGGATTCTCTTGCGGCCTTAAAAAGCTTCGCTCCTCTGTCCCATCGCTTGGAGTATGTCGGATATCTGCATGATTTACATTGGTATGATGATTCTATTTCAACGATCTGCGAAACAACGATACAGGCATTGAAATCATTGCCGAAAACGGATACGCTGTTGCTTGGGGGAATGGATCGCGGTATCGATTATACACCGTTGTCCGACTACCTCAATGCACATCCGATTCATCATGTGATTTTGATGTATGACAGCGGCAGTGTCCTCTCAAAGCTGCTGCATATTCCGTATACCGTTGTCAAGGATTTAGCGGAAGCGGTTGAAACCGCCAAGCAGGTCAGTCAAAAGGGCTCGGTAGTATTGTTGTCACCGGCCGCCGCAAGCTATGGCTTTTTTAAAAACTTTGAGGAGCGAGGAGATCGCTATCAAATGTATATCAAGAATGAAGCATGATGAAAAATTCATGCTTTTATTTCGCTTTTTCATCTGACATATTTTGATTTCTTTTTACATACACTGAAAGCAGGTGATAAGATGTTTTCAGTAATGTTTGAGGTGTTATCCAATGCGCTTGCCTATGTCGGCTATATTCGCAATAATTCCTTTGCGCAGCCGTTATCTAAAGAGGCAGAAGCAGACTGTATTCAGCGTTTAAATGCACAGGATCCGAAGGCACGTGAGGAATTAATTGAGCACAATCTTCGTTTGGTCGCTCATATTGTGAAAAAATATGATATAAAAAAGGAACAGACCGAGGATTTGATCAGTATCGGTACAATCGGTTTGATCAAAGCGGTGGATTCCTTTAAAAGTGAGAAGGGCCATAAGCTTACGACCTATGCCTCACGCTGTATCGAAAATGAAATATTGATGTATTTACGCAGTTCACGCAATTATTTTCAGAATGTTTCTTTGAACGATCCTATCGCAACCGATAAGGACGGCAGTGAAATTACATTGATTGATGCGATTGCGGCACCACAGGATAAGAGTATTATCGATACGATGATTCTTGATGAACAAATTCAGCGCTTAAAGAGTTATATTCATGTATTGGACGGCAGAGAGCTGGAAATCATTACGAAGCGTTTCGGGTTATACGGACAAAAGGAGCTTACGCAACGCGAGATTGCCGATCAGATGAAAATTTCACGTTCTTATGTATCGCGGATTGAAAAGCGGGCTTTTATGAAAATCTATCGGGAGTTTAAGAAGCATGATAATGAGAAGAATCGTAAAATCAATGAGCTTCGGTAGCGGAAAGGGTTAAGGCAGCAAAAAATGAGGATCAGAAAAGGAATATCAGAAAAGATGTGTCAGTAAAGGAATTTCAATAGATGGATATCAGTAAAGGATATCAAAAAGGAATATCGGAAATCAATGAAGAATAAAGGATAACATGCGGCGAGGAATTGCGGCATGTTTATTGTTTTCGGGGACTTTGTGATTATCTTGATTATTTGGTAAAGCTCTTTGGCTTCTTATGAAAACGTTGTTCTTTTTTATTCCTTGATCTCATACACTGAATACAGAGGTGAAACTGATGAAACGATATCGTAAGCAGGTGGCATGCTTATTCGGTGCGATTGCCGTATTTTCTTATTTGAGTATTCATTATTTTTCTACGGATGATACCAACGAAAGCATTACGGTAATGGAAGAAAACGAGTCAAAGCGATTACAGATTTATGTATTGGATAAGGACAATACGCTCATACCGATGGATAAGGAAATACCGGCAGATCTGGCTTTAGAGGAACAGCTGAAGCAGATGATTGCCGCAATGTGCGTCGATCAGGTGAAAGGAGAATTTAGCGGAGTATTGGGAAAGGGAACCGCTCTGACGAAGGTCAAGGTGGACAGCGGCTTAGCTTCACTTTATTTTAATGAACAGCTGACTTCCTATGAAAAGGAACAGGAGCTGCAGGTATTGGAAGCAATCACATGGGCGGCGACACAGTTTGATGAAATTTCACAGGTACAGCTGTATTATAAGGATGAGCTGCTTCATGAGATGCCTTTGGATCACACACCGATTCCCGATCCTTTGGATCGCTCACTGGGCATCAATCATTTTGAATCGGCAAGTGCTTCTTTAAATAACAGTTCTTCGATCATTGTTTATTATGTGAAGCAGATTGACGGAAAGGATTACTTTGTGCCGAAAAGCAAAAGAATCAGCGGTAACGGAAAGGATATGGAAACCGTCGTAAAAGAGGTATTGAAGGATGTATCCGTATCAAGTGAATTAACGGCACCGTTGTATCAGGAAAGCATATCCGCTACGGATTTGCCGAAGCAGAATGATAAAACACTGATCGTGAATATGAATCATGCGCTGTTGAATGATGAGCGGACGGCAAAGCAGTCGGCCTATGAAGCATTGATTTTATCTTTGGCAAATAATTTCGATGTAGATGAGGTCAAGGTATATGTTGAGGATAATGTGGTTTCTTTACATGGATCCAATGAGGAAGCGGTCTCTGTGTCCTCTTTACATTACAATCCGATACCTTTTTAATCTTTTTAATGAAACCTGAGCGCTATTTGTGGTAAAATAATAGCGTAAGGTGGTGTCGCGATGAAAATCATTGTGGTGAGTGATTCTCACGGAAAGAACATTCGGTTGGATGAAGTATTAAAATGGGAAAGTGACGCAGATTGTTTTATTCACTGCGGCGATATAGAATGCAGCGAGGATGCGTATCCGATGTATCATACGGTTCAGGGCAATAATGATTTCTTTTGCGATTATCCGCAGAAAATCATTTTGCCTGCGATGGGACATCGGATTTTAGTCATGCACGGCAATCAGTTTCCGTATATGCGCAGAATCGAGCGGATGGCTGAATATGCCAAGCAGGAGGATTGTGATATATTCTGTTACGGGCATACGCACGTAGCGGCGATTGAGCGTTTGGATGATGTGCTGCTGCTGAATCCCGGCTCACTGTGGCGCTCACGTGACGGCAGGGGGCCGTCTTATGCGGTGTTGAGCGTGGAGAGCGGGGAAGTAAAAGCGGAATTAAAATTTATCGATCAAGATTAAGCGTGTATTATTTGCGGATAAGAAGGTGATGGTATGAAGCGAAAATACAGCATCAGTCTTGGAATCGGGGCAGTGGGCAGCGCAGCATACCTCGGCTTGATCGGCTGGTATGTGCTGAATCTTTTACAGGGGACACAGACCGGTATTCCGGCTACTGTTGAGGATTTGCCTTTGAATTTGATATTACATATTTGTTTGATGGTGGTCGGTGCCGGCTTCACTTGGACGGCATTTTTTTCGGGAATATTTACGGTAGCAATAGCAGCGAGCATTTGTTTTACGTTCGGAGCGTTTATGTTTTATCATTATTTGTTGTTCAGTGCGCCGTTGATTATTTTAACATTAATCGGTTCTTTCTTTTGTCATAAGCTGCAGATGAAAAAGCAGGAGAAGCAAGCAGAGGAAGAATATCATCAAAAAAAGGTGAGTCAGGAAAAGAAAAAGCCGCAAGCTGAGAGCACTCATGTCAAGCGTACGCAACCGCAGCGCAATACCCGTCAGGAAATGCTGGCGCGAAGGATGCAGCATAATCAATCAATGCAGATCAGACAGGAAAATACGGGAATGATGACTCCCGGTTATGTACAGCCGGTTCAGCAGCCCTTTTATACGCAGATGCAGGACCCTTATGCGCCGCTGACACAGACTCCCGTGATGCAACCGATCATGCAGCCGATAGCGTTTCAGCCTGCGATATATCCGTATCCTGTTTATAACGGAGAGCAGGGGGCTCAACAGCCGTTACAAACGTCGTATCAACCGGTGCAGATGGTTCAAAATCCGGCATTTCCGCAAGCGGCAGTGAATCCGCTTCAAAATCCGTTTCCGCAGCCCAATCAGCCGATGGCAGCATTTCCGCCGGGAGTGATGCCGGACGGAACTCCCGCCAATCTGCCGACCCAGCCGCATGCGGGACACACGCGTCCGGAGGGTTATTTTGATGATTACGGAAATTTTCATCCGGGAAGTGAGCAATAAAGTAGAATTCGTTCTTGCATTTCAAAGAATAATTTGGTATTATATCTTAGCAAGTTGTCTACGTAGCTCAGCTGGATAGAGCATGCGCCTTCTAAGCGCAGGGTCGGGGGTTCGAGTCCCTCCGTGGACGCCATTAGGATTTATAAAGGCTTTCTGAAATAGTCGGAAGGCCTTTATTTATGTGCTTCTAACTAAGTTATTTATTTTTGAATCTAAACTTAACACATTTTTAACACACGTTGAACTAAAGACATCATTTAAATCTGCAAATCATTCTTTTTAGGTTTTTTTTTTAGATTTCAGGAAAGGCGTTTTCACATAAACAGATAAAAGGTATGTGCTTTTGAATTTCCGCTGCCTATGGCTGTTAACGATTCTGATACATATTGCCGATCGCAAGAACACACACACAATGAGTAAAAAGAAAAGCCCGCAAGGGGGCATGTTTGATTTGATCTCCGGTTAACGGTCGGAGCTTACCGCTATAGTCTAATACATTGGGTGGGCGATAGTTCCACCATCTCATCGAGCATAAGCCCTACACTTGACATTTTCATGCGCGATAGCCATCTTTCTATCCTCAATGTATATCTATTATATGTTTAATATCAACCCTTTACCGGACTATTACGATAAACTTCTAATTCGTCTTGCAATTTAATTATGTCCTCTTTTAATTGGTTTCGTTCTTTTAATAAATCCTCATATTCCCTATAAGATGATGCGAAATGTTTTTGAATTGTCATGTGTTCTATGTTTTTAAAAGCATCGCCATATATATCAAAACGAGCATCATGACTATATAAAATTCTATTTATGCTTACGGATCGCAAATCGTTTAACTGAATCATGGTTTATAAATTTAAATTCATCACTTTTTAATAAATAGAAATCGCTTATTGATTGATTATTACTTACAGGACGATACGCATCAGCATGGATATCAGGTTTGTATGAAAAAATCGGCAACACATATAGTAATTGCTTTCTTCTTCCAATGACAACCCCTCTATGTTCGTATGACATTTCAGGAACAAAGTTTTTACCAAAATCAAATTGATATATTTCACCTTTTTTTACATGTCTCCGTTGCTTGATTCCCATTTTAGATAAAGCCCATTTTATTTCAGATTTCGATATTCTCGATATTTCATCACTTCCATTAAGTTTCTGTATAACATCGTTTGTTTTGTTTATAGCATCAAGATATTTTTTATACATTCTCATCTCTCCCTTAATGAAAAAGGATGCAGACGTCTCTGCACCCTTCTAGGCTCTCGCCTAGGTGACCTCGTCGGTCAAAGAAACTCCTTCAATAGTGGCTTTGTCAGCCAAATATAACAATATAAATCTATACCAATTTATATATGTCTATAGATATATTACTCTATTATTTCTTGAATGTCAAATACTATTTAGCACAAAACAGCACGTAATAAGCACATAGTGATATGTAACAGCATGAAACAAGTATAAACCTTATTGATATATTAGGCTGTCATCAAAAAGAGGAATACCTTAAATGGCATTAATGTTAAGCGTTTATGGTATAGATAGATGCGCCCTCATTACAAAAGGACACCTCTTGCAAAGTGTCCTTTCATATAACATAGCAATATGAAAGTAAAGGGAATACAATTCGATAAATTTAACCCTTTCAGTGCTGATCTTATTTTTGCCTGTACACTTCTTTTCGATGTCCTACAGATACAATTTCAATAGTAAGTATTTGCTCGAACACAGTACATATAATTCTATAGTTTCCAACACGATAGCGTATATAGTTCGATAAATTACCTTTCAATTCCTTGTATTGCGGAATCGTATAAGGATTATCACAATTCAGTAGATTGTGTTCAATCCATTTTATCAGAATTATCCTTGTCGGCTTATCAAGCTTGTGCAACTGTTTCAGTGCTTGCTTAGAATATCGGAGTTGATACATAGCTTGCCTCAGTCTATTCCTAGCATATTCTTAACTTCATCATGTGAATAAGATACAGGATCTTTCATGTGTTCTGCGTATGCTTCGTCAGCGAGTTTAATATCATACATATCCTCTAGTTTCTCATTAATAATTCTGCGAACGTATTCAGATACACTGATACCCTCGAACTTTGCGATTTCTTTCAATTCTTTTTCAGCTTGTGTGTTTAATCTGATCGATAACATGAATATCACCTCTATTATTATTGTATGACAAATGACATACATATGCAACAATATTTTTAAAATGTTATTATTGTTTGTCTTTTTAGGGGATTTGAATCTTTTCAATCCCAGAGGAAAAGGGAAAACAGTATGCAGACATCTCCGTATCCCTTTAGGCTATCGCAATGACCTCATCGGTCAAAGAAATTCCTTTATATTAATCCATTGCTCTATGAATGTTAAACACTGTTTTGCATGAACCGCATGTAATAAACACACTGCAAGCTTTTGACAATCAGTATTAAGCCTTTGTTCGTTCTATATACATCATTCTATTCAGTTTCCGCAAAAAAAGAAGGAGCAGTCCTTCTTGATTTTTCCTATGATTTCACTGTTTCTCAGCGATTATTTTCATTGAAATAAACATCCTGACGAATCGTGATACTGCCTTGGATCACCGCACCGCGATCTACCTGAATCGCATTCGCATTCATATCTCCGACGATAGCACTCGTAGATAAGAAATGAACCGCTTCCGTAACCGTCGCATTTCCTTTAATGCGCCCGCCGTTCAATAGATTATAGGCTTCAATATTGCCGTCAATCGTAGAACTCTCGGTAATTTCCATATTACCGCTGCAGCCGATATCGCCCATAATCATCGCATTATCGAAAAAGGCATTGGTACAACTGATCGTTCCTTCAATAACACCATATACGGAAAGATTCGCATTGCAGAGCACATCTCCCTTAATATGTCCGCGAATAATCAAATCACCGTCAGCCTCAACATTACCGTTTACCAAGGTACCCTTAGAAATCGTTGTAGCGTTCATATCGGTAGTATTCACTGTCTGAAAGGAATCGTTATAATAATCATCCTCATAGTCCTGCATGTCTTGATTATCATACCGGTTATATTGAGGCTCCTGTACCATATCCTTAGACTGCATAGTTACCTCAGGCTCCTGCATATATTCATCTTCACGATATGCAGCCTCCATACTGTCCTCAGTATAGCTATTGTCCTGTGGTTGGATTGGCGGTTCCGGCTGATTTTTTTGTGCATACAGCTGTTTTTGTCTTTCATACCATTTCATATTTCTTTCCCTCCAGTATGTGTCCAATTACTATCATTTATTATTATAGCATTAATTTTCATCAATTACATCTCTTATTCCATCTTTTTTATGCAAAGCACCTTTATTTTCCTTGTTTTTATCCTTTGACACCGTTAAAAGGGCTTGATTTTCATGTACTGCCGCCATATCACAGCTTAAAAATACATTAATTCTTGTCAATTCTTTCAGCAATATGGTATCATTTTATCATTGCGAAAAAAGATAACTGAAAAAGGATGTGAAGGCTATGCGTAAATCAACTGCGAATCTCATGCTTGTACTTGTAACGATCATATGGGGCGGAGGCTTTATTGCGACAAGTACAGCTTTGGATGATCTGCCGCCGTTTACCATATTGATGATTCGTTTTTTAGGTGCTGCAATATTACCGATAGTGATCTCATGGAAAGCACTGTGCAAGCTGAGTTTTTCAACCGTTTTGAAGGGCTTATTTTGCGGAGCTATGCTGTTTATGGCCTTTGCGTTTCAAACCTTCGGTTTAATGTATACGACACCCTCAAAAAATGCTTTTTTGACAGCCACTAATGTAATTTTGGTTCCTTATCTGTTATGGCTTGTTTTAAAACGAAAGCCGACAGGGAAGGAAATGCTGGCATCATCGATGTGTGTGATCGGAATTGCACTGTTGACATTAAAAAGTGATGCTGCACAAATAAATATCGGTGATTTATTGTCCTTTATTTGTGCAATCTTTTTTGCGGCACATATGATTGCGCTTGAAAAAGCAGCACCTGATACCGATGTATTCGCTATGACAGCACTTCAAATGATAAGTGCGGGTATTTTATCAGCGATTTTTGCGCTGTCCGTTGAGGGGATCCCCAAAGCGATTCCTGCCTCTGCATCGATTGCCATCGGATATTCGATCATTTGTTCGACGATGCTGGCATATCTTTTACAGACATGGGCTCAAAAATATACAAGTGCCAATCACGCATCCATGATTCTTTCGATGGAAGCACTATGGGCATCGTTTTTCTCTTATTGCTTCTTTCGGGAAACGATGAGCCCGGCAATGCTGATCGGAGCGGCCTTGATTTTTATATCGGTGATCTATATAGAATACCAGCCGAAAAAGGAATGAAGTGCTGTACAAACCGCATAAAATAAAGCGCTGATGTATCTCTGATTGATTCCTCATAAAGCAATGCTGCCGTGAGGATGCTTTCTTATGAAAAAGCAGAAGCGAAAAAGTAATTTTTTTCTTTTCAAGCGATAATTTTATGGTATAATTGATTTGTGAAAAAACTTACAAGGGAAGGGAATCGTGGGATTCCCGCATAGAGAAAACAGGAGGAAGCTATGTCATTATTTGAGCATGAGGCAAGACAATTTAAGTTTGATGTTTTGCGTGAGGTCAGTCATCGTTGTTTTGAAGGAAAATTAGATGATTCCGTAGTAGATGAATTGGCTTATTTATTAATTCCGGGGAAGCGTGCAAATTTCCGTTGCTGTGTTTATAAGGAACGTGAGATTATTCGTCAGCGTACCCGTATGGCAATGGGAAAAGCACCGATACCGACGGAGCACGATAACCCGAGACAAATCGTTCGTGTAATTGAAGCAGCCTGCGATGACTGCAATATTCATAAAATTTTAGTTACGGATAACTGTCGCAAGTGTATGGCTAAATCTTGTATGGCAGCCTGCAAATTCGATGCGATGAAAATGGGACCGAATCACGCATATATTGATTATGATAAATGTAAAGAATGCGGTGCCTGTGTCAATGCCTGTCCGTTTAATGCGATTGTTGAAACACAGCGGCCGTGTAAGGCAAGCTGCCCCGTAGACGCAATCAGCATGGATGAAAACGGCTTGGCACAGATCAATGAGGAAAAATGTATCAACTGCGGTGCATGTCAGGCAAAATGTCCGTTCGGTGCGATTGAGGATATGTCATGGATGACCGATGTCATTCGCGAGCTGACCTCAGGAACGAAAATGTTTGCGATTTTTGCGCCGGCGATTCAAGGACAGTTTGACAATGCGACCTTGCCGCAGATCAAAGAGGGAATCCGTCAGTTAGGCTTTGAAGAAGCATATGAGGCTGCGATCGGTGCCGATGCGGTTGCGTGGTATGAGCGTGAGGATGCCTTAAAGCATAAGGCAGAGGGCAAAAAAATTACGACATCCTGCTGTCCTGCATTTGTGAATATGGCAAAGCAGCATTTCCCGAGTGTATATGAAAATAATGTGTCACATATGGTATCGCCGATGGTTGCGATCGGCCGCTATTTGAAAAAGCATTATCCTGATCATAAGCTTGTATTTATCGGTCCTTGTGTGGCTAAAAAACAAGAGGTACAGGATTCCTGCATCGATTATTGCTTGACCTTTGAGGAATTGGCAGCGATGATGATCAGCCGTCATATTTCTCCTGAGGACGTTACACCGAATGAAGCGGATATCGCATCTGCATACGGACGTAATTTTGCGATCGGCGGCGGTGTGTCAAAGGCAATGCTTCAGGCATTAAAGGAAAACAGTGAGGAGCCTGTCAGTGCCGAATATGCGGACGGAGCGGCTGCCTGCAAAAAGGCGTTGCTGCTGATGAAGGTCAATCGCTTTCAGCCTGATGTGTTAGAGGGCATGGCATGTGTCGGCGGCTGTATCTGCGGACCGGCTGCGATTGAAAATGCACCGAAAATCAAACAGCGCATGACTAAGGAAAATACCGAAATAAAGGAAAAGACCATTACTTCCACACTGCAGCAGTTTGATTTCAGCGATATAGATCTGCATAAGTAACAGTTAGCTGTCTGTTTCAGACAGCTTTCTTTATAGCTTTAAGTAAGGTCATGCTTTGTGTGCTTCAGAAGCATGCCACGACAGAAAAGAAAGGTGGAGTACGATGCTTTGGCAAATGAATGAGCGTATCGATGCCGAATTATCAGAGGGCATTGTGATTGATTATATCAACGATCGTTTTGCGGTCGTTATCAAGGATGAGGTATGGACAGATTATGAAAGGAAGGCGCTGCATCATAATCCGCTGCATATTTACTTCGGTTATGAACGTGTCTGTGCGTTTTTCTTGATTGAAAATGTGGATTCGATCGATACAAGCGACGCTGTTTTTGATATCCATGCCTGTGATGAAAAGGAAGCAGTGTTGAAAAAAGAGCAGTATGAATTGGAAATCTATTTGGCAGACAATCAAAATCAGGTCTGTGCAGCACGAGCAATTACTTTAAGCAAAGCAGACAGTAAAATCATCCGTGATGCCTTAGTGAAACAGCAGGAGACAGCTTACGATGAGGAAGGCTTCGACCGTGCCTTGTATAAGCTTCAGCATACTTATGAGCCGTTTGAAATGGAACAGCTTGCGCTGCTTAAGGCAAGCTTCTGATTAAATCAAAGTGCTTAAGATAATAAAAAGCTTCGCGAGGAAGCTTTTTTTGTCATAGTAGGAAATGGGCGATATCAGCACCGAAATATACGATGATTGCCATTACGATAACATACGCAAAGGCATATTTGGCGATGCGTGATAATATTTCACCGTCCTTGCCGCTCAATGAGCATGCGGCACAGCCGATCGCAATGCTTTGCGGGGACAGCATTTTGCCGGCACTCGTTCCGAGGGAATTGGCTGCGACAAGCCAAATATCATTAGCGCCGATTGCTCGAGCTGCTTCAAGCTGCACATTGCCGAACAATACCTCTGAGCTTGTACCGCTTCCGGTCACAAAGGTTCCCAAAGCACCGATCAGCGGAGCTGCGAGCGGATAGAAGCTGCCGAGCACGACCACAAAGAAGGCGGCAATATCGGAAATCATTCCTGCGTAGCCCATGATTTTTGCACAGGCAAGGACACCGAGCATGGTACATATGGTCTTTGCCATCTGTTTGATCGTATCCTTCATTACCTTGACAAAATCAGATGCTTTGCATTTTTGTAACAGCCCGCCGATAAGTCCTGATAATAAAATCAGAACACCGGGGGTATTAAGCCAAGTAAAGGTATAGGGGGAAGCATTCTCACCTTGATATATCATCACACTTGTTTTGATTGCGCTCAGCGGTTCATTGATAAACGGTACAAGTTTGCTTGTAAGAAGCAGCAGTACAAAAATAAGGATAAACGGACTCCATGCAATCAATGCTTTTTCAGCGGTGATTTTTGCTTGAGATTCATTGCTGATTTCCATACGGTATTCTTCACTCACCTCATGGTGCTTTCCGTAATAGGCCGCATAGGCAAAGGTACAGGCAAGGGAACAGACACTGGCTATGATGACCGGCAGATCCGCTCCGATGAATTTTGCCGCAAGGATTTCGGGAATGACAAAGCTTAAGGAAGCGACACAGATAAAGGGAAGCATTCCTTTCAAGCCCTTTCTGCCGCCGCTGACAAGCATCACCATCAAAAACGGTGATATAAACAGCAGCGGTGCTGTTTGAATTGTTTGAACAAAAGCCAAAGCAGTGCTGTCTAAAGCGGTAACACCGGCTAAAGTCGTGGTCGGAATACCGATCGAGCCGAACATTGTCGGACAGCCGTTGGCAATCAAGCATGCCAATATTGCTTCTATCGGCGAAAAGCCCAGCGCATACAGCATACTGGCGGGAATGGCGATTGCCACACCGAAGCCTGCCATACCCTCTAAAAAGCCGCCGAAGCACCAACCGATCAATATTACCAAGATACGCTTATCACAGCTGATTGAGGTTATCATACGCTTTATGATATCCATTGCTCCGGTATATACCGTCAAATTATACGTAAAGACAGCTGCGATAATAACCAATACGATCGGCCAAAGCGCCATCGCAAAGCCCTCTAAGGCAGCACTGCCGGCAGCATACACCGGCATGTCCCAAATAAATATCGCTTCGATAAATGCTATGATACAGGCACCGACAGAGGCAATATGTGCCTGAAGCTTAAAGCCGCATAACGCAACGATCAACCATATGATCGGCAGCAGTGCCAATAGGAACATGATAAATACAGAATCAAACATAACATCACTCCTTAATCCCTTATGATCGTTTTTATTTTATTATGCTTTCCATAACATGTCCAGTATAATTTTTCTTTTTCACTTGTTTCGCAGCGACTGTCGCACGCATTTATTTATAAGGATGAAGGAAATAGATAAGGAAACTGAATTTATTAAACAGACCGATTCAACGAATACGAGCTTAATACCAAGATTTTCATTCATACGCAAACGCAAATATCGATCATATCATACATATACTGATTATTGATAAGAAAGCGAGTGAAAGAGAGAGATACTATGAACGATAAAATACCACGACAATACCTTGCCGTAACCTACCGTCAATATCCGATTATGCCAATCGAAGGAAAGGGCTGTCGCTTGATCGATCGGCAGGGGAAATCGTATTTGGACTTGACATCGGGAATCGGTGTGAATGTATTCGGTTACGGGAACAATGATTGGCAGCAGGCAATGATTAAACAAATCTATCGCTTGACTCATTGTTCCAATTTGTTTTTGAATGAACAGGCGATTGAATGTGCACGGTTATTGTGTGAGAAAACCGGCTGTGAACGAGTTTTTTTCGCAAACAGCGGGGCGGAAAGCAACGAGGGGGCAATCAAGGCCGCAAGAAAATACAGTCATGATCGCTACGGCGAGAATCGAAGTGAAATCCTCACCTTGACGAATTCGTTTCACGGTCGCACGATCACCACACTGTCCGCAAACGGTCAATCGGTATTTCATCAGCATTATATGCCGTTTACCGAGGGCTTTCAACATGTGTACACCAATGATATCAATGATTTTAAACACAAGCTGAGTTCACGCACCTGTGCCATCATGCTGGAGCTGATCCAAGGAGAGGGGGGAGTCAATGAGTTGACTCCTGCCTTTGTCAATGAAATTCAAACAATCTGTAAGGAAAGAGATATTTTGCTTATGATCGATGAGGTACAAACGGGAATCGGCCGCTGCGGCTCATTGTTTTTATATGAACAATATCACTTGACACCTGATATCGTAACATGCGCAAAAGGACTCGGCGGCGGACTTCCGATCGGCGCAGTGCTGTTTTTTCATAAAACAAAGGATGTGTTTCAACAAGGAGATCATGGCTCGACCTTCGGCGGAAATATGCTGTCATGTGCCGGTGCCATCTATGTTTTAACACATTTGAATGAAAAGCTGTATCGTGATATTCGTGAAAACGGCATTTATTTTAAACAGGAGCTGTTGAAATGCCCCCATGTGGAAGCAGTCAGCGGCAGAGGCTATATGCTCGGAATTCACTTTGATCGCCCCTTCGCACAGCACATCGCATATCGTTGTATGGAAAATAATCTGTTAGTAACGACAGCGAAAAATCATATTCGCTTATTACCGCCGTTGATTTTAACAAAGGCGGAAATAGATGAAGCAGTTACTATTTTAAAGGGAATACTGAATACAGAGCCATAAATTTTAAAAAAAATTAATAGAAAAGAATCCTTGAAATCAGCATGTCGAAGATTGAACAGCTTCTGATAATAAGCCTATCTATTCTTTCTGTTGATAATTATTTGGCAATATGACTATAAATGATTTGACATATGCCGATTATCGAATTAAGATAGAGATATCAACTATGAGTAACAGCAATAACGCAACAATCAATCAGAAAACAGAAAGGATAGAGATATAATCTTACGACTTTTCATCAGTCATGATTTTATATTGAGGATATGTTATGAAAAATAAAATGCGCAGAAGTGCTCAGCGTTTATCAAAAGAAGAATGTATTTCAATGTTAGAACGTAATACTGCCGGTGTTTTAGCCTTATACGACGGTGATACTCCATACGCGGTGCCGTTAAGCTATGTGTATAAGGATAATAAGATCTATTTTCACAGCGCAAAGGAAGGTCATAAAATTAGCGCTGTCAGACATTGTTCGCAGGCATCATTTTGTGTGATCGATCGTGATGATATAAAGCCTGAGCAGTATACCACGTATTATCGCAGCGTAATTGCCTTTGGTGATGTATGTATCATAGAGGAAAAACAAAAGGCAAAAGCGGCAATGCAGCTTTTAGCACTTAAATATAATCCTGATGATAACTATGAACATCGACAAAAGGTGATTACCGATGCCGATCAAGCCTATGCAGTACTTGTTCTCACGATTTCGGATATGAACGGCAAGGCAGCGATTGAACTGATCAAGCATCATAATAACTGAATTTGTTATTGTTCATGTTATAGATGAAAAGATTCTACTAACGGAAATCAAAAAAATCTATATGTGATAAAATAATATGCAAACGATTGGAAATGTATAACAAAATCATAATATTTAGGTTGAAATCCCCATGCGGTTTTGTTAAACTATTAACTAGGAGGTAAGGAACAATGAAAAAATTATTAGCTTGTTTATTTTGCGCATCTGTATTATTAGCAGGTTGCGGCGGAAGCGACGGAGATGCTGCAGCGGTTAAGACCGGTGAAGGTACTGCAACAACTGAAAGTCACGGTGATACTTTAACAACAACTGCAAAGGTTGAACTGGACGGCGACAAATTCACTAAGGTTGAAATCGATGAAACCTACAAAACAGACAAAGGTGAAGAAACTACCAAAAAGACTTTAGGCGAAAAATACGCTATGAAGGATACCAGCGCCAAAATGGGCAAAATCGAAGGCGGTGCCGAGTGGTTTGAGCAGATTAAATTCTTAGAAGACTATATCGTAGCAAACGGTGTAGACGGAATTGAATTAGGCGAAGACGGCAAGGCAACTAACGAAGATGTATTGACAGGTTGTACAATCAATATCAAGCCTTATGTTGAAGCTGTAAAAGCAGCAAAAGACAGCGCTAAATAAGAATGAAATATCAGGTGAACGCCTGATATTTTTTTATCCCGTAAACAATGTGTTCGCATGTATAAACAACATAGAAAAAGCCATACTACAACTGTAACGGAGGTAGCTGTAATGAAAAAGCTGATGTTAATGTGTTTGCTTACGGTCTTATGCGGATGCGGCAAAGCGGATAAGACGGAAAGTGAAGGCACTTATAAAAATGCGAAGGGTGAAACCTCAATGGCAAAGGTAACCTTCAGTGATAATAAGATCACCAAGGTAGAATTAGATGAAACGACCGGTGATACGACCAAAAAGAAATTGGGCGATCAATACGATATGCGTGATGCCAGTCCGATCGGTAAAAACTGGGATGAACAGATCGCATACTTAGAAAGTTATATCAAGCGGAACGGAATTGAAAATATCAAGCTTGATGCGAGCGGAAAAGCAATTAATGAGGATATTTTAAGTGGCTGTACGATTGCGATTGACGGTTATATCAAGGCGATTGAGGACGCAAAAAACAAGCTGAAATAATATTCAAATACGATAAGGATAGAAGCAGTCAAGTCTTTGGAGTGATTCAAAGGCTTTTCTTTTTGTGTAAATTATGCGAGCTATGCAAAGAAACAGACAAAATGAGATGGAAGCCCTTTTTATCTGCTTCATCATGCAGCTTCATAAATTCATCGGTTTCTGCCGATAAGGATTGCCTTTTTTCCGGAACAAAAGTATAATGATAGCGTTAAGCATCGGAGGGATGTAATGAATAAAGCGGATAAAATATTCATAGGTCTTGTGGTGATATCGGCAATTTTATTGTATATCCCTTTATTTATTCAAGACAGTCAAAATAAGCATAAACAAAAGGAAGTTGTTGTAGACTATCAAAATGAGGAAATTTTACGCGTTGATTTAAATAAGGATGAAACCTATCGGGTGCAGGCAAGCTTAGGCGAGGTACAAATCGAGGTAAAGGACGGAGCGGTTCGAGTGGAAAAGGAAACCTCACCTTATCATTTATGCTCGATACAGGGCTGGGTAAAGGATACGGGGCGGCCGATCATCTGTCTGCCCAATGAGTTAGTCGTACAAATTGAGGCGAATGAGACAGGTGAAGACGATGTCGATACGGTGATCCAATAATGAAAACGAAACAAATGATGAATATTACGATGCTGATTGCGATCAGTATCCTGTTTCATTTGATCGAAGCGACGATTCCGCTCCCGCTGCCGATTCCCGGCTTTAAGCTTGGTTTGGCCAATATCGTCGGCTTAGTTGCCTTATATCTATATAACGCAAAAGTGATGCTTAGCGTAAACATGATGCGCGTTTTATTGGCGTCCTTAATGCGGGGAATTCTATTTTCGCCCGGCTTTTGGCTTTCTCTGTGCGGGGTTCTGCTTTCCAGTATCGCTGCGATTTGTGCCAAGCGCAATACATCGATGACGATATTCGGTGTCAGCTGTGCATCCTCTGCCTTCCATGTGGTCGGGCAAGTTATTGCCGTTACGATCATTTACAATCAGTTTCTTATGGGCGCACTGCTTCCGATCTTATTATTGCTGAGTATTCCGACAGGACTGTTGACCGGTTTTTTCGCAAATCAAGTCTTAAAACGAATTCAAACAGAAAGGTAGAGATTTATGGAAACATTTGTATATCAGCCTAAGGGCACTTGTTCAACAAAAATGGAATTTGAATTAGAGGGCGATATTATTCACTCCTTAAAGGTAACTGGCGGCTGTAACGGCAACCTGCAGGGCATCTGCAGTATTTTAAAGGGAAAGCATATCGATGAAGTATTGGCTGCATTTTCCGGTATTCGCTGCGGTATCAGAGCGACCTCATGTCCCGATCAGATTGCGACTGCCTTAAAAGAATATCAAAAAGCACACGTATAGTGAGAAGCGAAGCATCACATACTTGTATTAGGTGATCGTATGGAATATTCAAGTCAACAAATTGCGGCAGTTTTAAAGGAATTGGGCATGAATGATGAATTAATTGCCTATATGACAAAGCGTAGTCAAAGGCAAAAATAGCTTTTTCATGCCGGCAGGGGAGACCCTGCTTTTTTTATTGGGTACAGGCATTTTGATTGCGATGATAAGGCTTTCGATATATAATAATGGTAGCCTTAAATCAATGAATTGACTGTGAATATTATTGGTACGAATAATAATACTTGGAAACCTTTCATTCAACGGGTAAAAGTTACATAAATTTTCATGAAAACGCTTGACATTATAATGAAAATGGTTTATTGTAATACCAACACTTAAGAGAAAGGATGTGGACATCATGTACTACTACTTCAGCGTGATATTATTAGTCGTGATTATTATTCTCAAACAGTCTGCGTTTCTTTCGGTTAAGTCAGTCAGATGATTTTGAGATTGTCTGAACAAGAAAGAAAGCGCAGCCTGAAAGTTGGCTGTTTTTATTTTAGGGCAGGAGGAATTGTATGGATTATAAAGAGGTAGAACAGGCGGCGCATCGCTTGGCACCGGTAATTCATAATGTCAGAGTGACAAGGTCGCATACCTTTTCGGATATGAGCGGCTGTGAATTATATCTGAAATGTGAGAATCGTCAGAAAACCGGTTCATTTAAAGTGAGAGGTGCCTATAATAAGCTGGCGAAGCTCAAGGAGGAGCAGGGGGTCAGCGAGGTCATCGCTTCCAGTGCCGGAAATCATGCACAGGGGGTTGCGTATGCCAGTAAATGCTTGGGAATTCATGCGACGATCGTAATGCCGAAAAGCACGCCGATTGCGAAGGTTCAGGCAACTGCGGGCTATGGTGCCGAGGTGGTTTTGGCCGGTGATTGTTATGACGAGGCATATGCGAAGGCCGTTTCCCTGCAAGCGGAAAGCGGTGCCGTGTTTATCCATCCTTTTGATGATAAGGATGTGATTGCCGGACAGGGAACGATTGCTTATGAGATTCTGCATGATCTGCCGAATGTCGATGTGATCGTGGTACCGGCAGGCGGCGGCGGATTGTTGAGCGGAATCGCAAGCTACGTCAAGGCGATCAATCCGCGCATTCAAGTTGTCGGTGTACAGGCTGAGGGCGCAAATGCAATCGTAAAGTCCTTTCAAAAGAAAAAGCATTGTACGACTAAGGGAGTAAATACGATTGCGGACGGTATCGCGGTTCAAAATCCGGGTGAAACGACAGTTGCTTTGATCAATGAACATGTCGATCAAATGGTAAGTGTCAGCGATGATGAAATCGCATCGGCAATTCTGTTGCTGCTGGAGCGTGAAAAGCAGGTGGTAGAGCCGAGCGGTGCCGCACCGTTGGCTGCACTTTTAAACCACAAGCTCGACTGTAAGGGAAAACGAGTTGTTTGTGTGCTCAGCGGCGGCAATATCGATGTATCGTTTATTCATAAGGTTGTTGAAAAGGGCTTGTTGACACGCGGCCGCAATATGAAGTTTAAAACACTGATGCAGGATGTACCGGGTGCGCTGGAACAATTCTGTACGGTGGTGCGCAGTCAAAACGCAAATATCATTGAGGTACAATACGATCGCTTCCAAGCTGATTTAGGGCTTCGTGAAACGATTATCCATATGGCTGTAGAGGTCAGCGGCCGTGCCCACGGAGAAGCCTTGATCAAGGCGCTGAATGAAGCAGGCTATCGCAGTGAGGTAGAATAGAAAAGAGGTGCAGGAATTATGATGTTAAACGGATCACAGATTTTAATCCAATCATTGATCGATCAGGGTGTCGATACGATATTCGGCTATCCCGGCGGCAGTGTCTTGAATATTTATGACGCACTATATGATAAAAAAGAAGAAATACATCATGTGCTGACATCCCATGAACAGGGAGCGGCACATGCGGCAGACGGCTATGCACGAAGCACCGGAAAAACCGGTGTATGCTTGGCGACCAGCGGACCGGGCGCAACCAATTTGGTTACCGGTATCGCTACGGCGTATATGGACAGCGTTCCGTTAGTGGCAATCACAGGGAATGTCGCAAGCGATTTGATCGGTCGCGATTCATTCCAAGAGGTAGATATTGCCGGTATCACAATGCCGATCACGAAGCATAATTTTATCGTACACGATGTAAAGGAATTGGCGGCAACGGTACGATTGGCATTTGAGATTGCCAATTCGCATCGTCCGGGACCGGTATTGATCGATATTCCGAAGGATATCACAGCGGCCGTATGTGAATATGAAAAATTGCCGCGCTTTGAAAAACGTCCGATTTCAGCACCTGATGAAGCACAGCTGAAGGATGCGGTGAATGCAATCAGACGCGCAAAGCGCCCGTTGATTTATGCCGGCGGCGGTGTACTTTCCGCCAATGCCTGTGAGGAACTGTTGGCTTACTCCAAGAAAACACAAACGCCGATCTGTTGCTCGGCAATGGGACTTTCCTCGGTACCGTATGATTATGAGCTGTATTTGGGTATGATCGGAATGCACGGTACACCGGTTGCGAATTATGCGACATTAAATGCCGATCTGGTGATTGCGATCGGTGCACGCTTTTCCGATCGTGTAGCGGGAAACCGCAAGAAGTTTGCGAATGCGGCACAGATCATCCATATCGATATCGATGCTTCGGAAATTTCTAAAAATGTTGCCTGTGATACTGCCTTGGTCGGTGATGCGAAACAGATTTTAACGCATTTCATCAATCAGGTCGAGGAACAGAAGCATGAGGAATGGCGCAATACGCTTGTTGATTTCCGCACTAAAATCGGATTGAAAAAGCCTGCGGAGGGTGATAAGGTCGATCCGCGTGATTTCATCTATACGCTCCATAAGCTGTTGGGCGATGATGCGATCATCGTAACCGATGTCGGCCAGCATCAGATGATAACGGCACAGTACTATCAATACGCAAAACCGCGCAGCTTTATCAGCTCCTGCGGTCTCGGTACGATGGGCTATGGCATGGGTGCCGCAATCGGTGTGAAAACTGCACATCCGAATCGTCCGGTCGTATTGATTACGGGAGACGGCAGCTTCCATATGAACATGAATGAAATGGCATGTGCCGTATCACAAAATTTACCGATTATCGTGCTCGTATTTAATAATTCGGTATTGGGCATGGTACGTCAATGGCAGACGTTGTTCTATAAGCAGCGCTACAGTGAAACCTCGATTGCGCGCAAGACTGATTTTGTGAAGCTTGCCGAGGCATTCGGTGCAACCGGCTATCGCATTGCCTTAAAAAATGAAATCGAGCCTGTGATGAAGGAAGCGCTGAGCTGTAAGGGACCGTGTATCATTGATTGTATCATCGATCCCGATGACGGTGTATATCCGATCATTCCGCCGGGCAAGGGCGCGGATGAAATCATTTACGGAAACTAGGAGGTGAAGCAAATGAATCAGAAAAGAGTTGTATTATCACTGCTTGTTTCCAATCACTTCGGTGTTTTGACAAGAGTAACGAATTTATTTTCTTCCCGTGGCTATAACATTATATCGCTTTCGGTGGGAGAAACGGAAAATCCGAAATTTTCCCGTATTACGATCGTAACATCGGGTGATGAAGCAATTATCAATCAGATCAAGCTGCAGTGTGCAAAGCTTGAGGATGTAAAGGCAATACATGAAATCAAAGATTCTGAGCTTTATATGCGCGAGGTCGTGCTTGTCAAGGTCAAGGTAAGCTATATGAGTGAGGATGAATTCATGCGCTTTGTAGAAGTGAATGAGGCCGATGCGTATCGCATTGAGGATCAGCTTTATATGGTTGAAATGTGTACCGGAACACAGGCGATCGATGCGTTCATCGATAAGCTGGAAATGTTTGAAATCGTAGAAATAGCGCGAACCGGTGGATGTGCGCTCGCTATGAGTGCTACCACTGTTTACGATAAACAGTAATTACCAAGAGGAGGAAAAAAGTTATGGTAAAAATGTATTATGATGCAGATTGTAATTTGGATGTATTGAAGGGAAAAACCGTTGCGATTATCGGATACGGCAGTCAGGGACATGCGCATGCGCAGAATTTAAAGGACAGCGGTGTGAATGTGGTAGTCGGATTACGTCCGAATTCCGCAAGTGTCGCAAAGGCTAAAGAAGCAGGCCTTGAGGTTTTAACAACTGCGGAAGCAGCGAAAAAGGGCGATCTGATCATGATTTTAACACCAGATCAGAATCAGCCGGATATTTATGAGAAGGATATCAAGCCGAACTTGGAATCAGGCAATGTCTTGATGTTCGCTCACGGTTTTGCGATTCATTTCAATCAGATCGTGGCACCGCAGGATGTCGATGTTATCATGGTAGCGCCGAAGGGTCCGGGTCATACCGTTCGTTCTCAGTATTTAGAGGGCAGAGGCGTTCCGAGCTTAATTGCCGTACATCAGGATGCAGACGGCAAGGCTAAGGATTATGCACTTGCATATGCGTGCGGCATCGGTGCAGGACGTGCCGGTATTATTGAAACTACCTTCCGCGCCGAAACCGAAACTGATTTATTCGGTGAGCAGGCAGTACTTTGCGGCGGTGTCTGCGAATTGATGCAGGCCGGCTTCGATACTTTGGTAGAGGCAGGCTATGAGCCGGAAATGGCATACTTTGAGTGTATTCATGAGATGAAGCTGATCGTTGACTTGATCAACAGCGGCGGTTTCGCAATGATGCGCTACTCTATTTCCGATACTGCAGAATACGGTGATTATGTAACAGGTAAGCGTTTGATTACCGAAGATACACGCAAAGAAATGAAAAAGGTTTTGACCGAGATTCAGGACGGTACCTTTGCCGGTAACTGGATCAGTGAAAATAAATCCGCAGGTCGCGCTCACTTCTTAGCGATGCGTCGTGTTCATGCCGAGCACAAGAGTGAAGAAGTCGGCAAGGAACTGCGTAAGATGATGAGCTGGCTGAAAAAATAAGGTGAACTATGACAAGAGCGAGTGATAAGGTACTAAAGGGCGATCAATGCGCCCCTCAGCGCTCCTTGTTTTATGCCTTAGGCTTAACAAAGGAGGAGCTGGAGCGACCGCTGATTGCGGTTGTCAGCGCTTATTCCGAAATCGTTCCCGGTCATGCCCATTTAGATAAGGTTACCGAAGCGGTAAAGGCGGGAATTCAATTGGCCGGCGGTACGCCGATCGTAGTACCGGCAATCGGAGTTTGCGACGGTATCGCAATGGGACATATCGGAATGAAATATTCCTTGGCTTCCCGAGAGCTGATTGCGGACAGTGTGGAAACAATGGTAATGGCACATGCGTTCGACGGTATGGTGCTTGTGCCCAACTGCGATAAAATCGTACCGGGTATGTTTATGGGCGCACTGCGTGTAAACCTGCCGGCATTGATCGTAAGCGGCGGAGCCATGCTGCCGGGGAATTATCACGGCAAGGCAATGAGTCTGTCTACGATGTTTGAGGCAGTCGGTGCGAAAAAAGCCGGTATGATCGATGAAGCAGAGCTGACTTATATCGAACAAAATGCTTGTCCGGGCTGCGGAAGCTGCTCCGGTATGTTTACCGCAAACAGTATGAACTGCTTAAGCGAAGCAATCGGCATGGCACTTCCGGGCAACGGAACGATTCCTGCCGTATACAGTGAGCGAATTCAATTAGCCAAGCATGCGGGCATGAAAATCATGGAGCTGGTGGAAAAGGATATCCGCCCACGTGATATCGTGAATGAAAAGGCAATCCATAATGCATTGGCTTGTGATATGGCACTTGGCTGTTCTTCCAATTCAGTGCTGCATTTATTGGCAATCGCACATGAGGCCAAGGTAACGCTTGATCTTCATAAAATCAATGAAATCAGCGAGCGTACACCGAATTTATGTAAGCTTGCGCCGGCAGGAAGCGATCATATCATCGATTTATATCATGCCGGAGGCGTCGGTGCCGTATTAAAGGAATTGGCGAAAAAACAGTTGATCGATCCTACAGTCATGACCGTCAGCGGTAAAACGATGGCTGAAAATATTGAGACAGCGAAAAATCTGAATCATGATATTATCAAGGATATTGAGCAGCCGAATTCTAAGACCGGCGGTATTGCGGTATTATTCGGTAATTTGGCAGAGGAAGGCTGTGTCGTTAAACGCTCTGCGGTAGCTGAAAAAATGCTGACACATACAGGCACTGCGCGTGTCTTTGACTGCGAGGAGGCTGCCAATGAGGCAATCTACGGCGGCAAGATTCAAAAGGGCGATGTCGTTGTGATCCGCTATGAAGGACCGAAGGGCGGTCCGGGTATGCGTGAAATGCTGAATCCGACCTCTGCACTTGCAGGCATGAAGCTGGATGAGGATGTCGCATTGATTACGGACGGTCGTTTCTCCGGCGCAACACGCGGAGCGGCAATCGGACATGTATCTCCCGAAGCAGCGGCAGGCGGCTTGATTGCGCTTGTCGAGGAAGGCGATCAAATCGCAATCGATATTCCTAAGGGAACCATTTGTCTGCTTGTTGATGAGGAAACCTTAAGCAAGCGAAAGGCACAATGGATAAAACCGGAGCCGAATATCAAGGAGGGCTGGCTGCATCGTTATCAGCGTATGGTTACCTCCGGAAGCAAGGGTGCGGTATTAGAATAACAGATAAACCGTTTTGAGCTTTAGACTCATTACGGTTTTTTTGCGCTTTCGGCATATTGAAAATATACAAAAATTGGAAATTAAAGGTTGTATTATCATTATTCTGTGTTATAATGGACATGTAAAATAAGATGTTTATTGCTTGAATGATAGGATTCCTGAAAAGCAAATCTTTCATTTTACACACGAATTATCTGTATTATGTCTATAAATGTGTACTTTTATGAACAGTGTTTTTTATCTTGAAAACACTGTTTTTTCTATGGAAAAATAACACTTTGAACACATTGACGGAATTTTATTTAAGTACACATTCATAGATAGTACAGACTAAAAGGGGATGATACCGAAAGAATCATGCAGTACAAAAGGCTTCAAACAGAAATAAAGGAGGAAATTGAAAGTGAAAACAAACAAAGCAAACAAGCTGGTCGCATTGATGCTTTCAGCTACAATGGCTATGTCGGCATTTGCGGCAGATGTACACGCAGAAGAAGCATCCGATGCTTGGAAAATAGGTGTGAATACCTATGAAACACTTCAGGCAGCGATCGATGCAACGAGTGGTGAGGCGGCAACAATCGAATTGTTGAGCGATGCGAACGGAAACGGTGCTATCGTACCGAGCGGAAAGAATATTACGATTGATTTTAATCAGCATGTTTATGATATCACAGGCGATTTGGTAGGAAGCACGGGAACCGCAACACAGGCATTACAGCTGTTAAAGGGCTCAACTGTTATCTTGAAAAACGGTGAAATAAAAAGTACTAAGGCAAAAATGCTGGTACAAAACTATGCAAATCTAACGATTGATAGTATGAAGTTAGACGGAAGCAGTCTGAATGCGACAAAGCCGTATACGTTATCAAATAACTGCGGTAATGTAGTAATCAAGGATTCTGAGATTATCGCAAAAGCAGGCGCTTATGCGTTTGATGTATACTATTGGCCTACTTTCGGCTATACAGACGGCGTTACGGTAAGCGTAGAGGGACAATCAAAGATCATCGGTGATGTTGAGTATGATTCTGACGGTTCTGCGGACGGTAAGGCAAATGTCGCTGAGAAGGCTAAGCTGAATATCAAGGGCGGAAGCTTCAGCGGTAAGTTTGTAACTTCGGGATTGAATGATGAGGGAAAGACAGGAATCAGTATTTCCGGCGGAAGCTTTACGGTAAAGCCGGCTGAGGAGTATTTAGCGGAAGGCTTTCATCTGAATGAGGACGGCTCTGTATTAGAGGACGGCGCAGAGGAAAAAGCGGCATTGGAAACATTGAAAGCTGCAATCGCGGCTGCAGATACCGCATATGATGAAACAAAAACTTATACTGAAACCTCTAAAAAAGCTTTTGATGCTGCTTATACAGCAGCGAACGCTCTTGTAGATGATGAAGATGCAACCGCAGAGGCAATGACACAAGCAGCAGCGGATTTAAATGAAGCAGTTAAAAATTTACAAGAGGATACTGTAGCTGTTGATGTAAAAGCACAGCTAGTTGAAAAAATCAGTGAGGCCGAAGCTATTCTGAACGATGAAAATGATTATACTGAGGATAGCTTAAAGGCTTTGACAGATGCGTTAACTGCCGCAAAGGCTTTAGCTGATGATGCTGATGATGAAACCGTTACAGAGGCACTGAATGCATTAACAAAAGCAATCAATGACTTAAAGCCGGTTGAAACACCTTCCCTTGATTTAACAAAATTGAATGCTGCGATTGAAGCAGCGAATAAAATGCTTCAAGAGGCAATCGACAGTGGTTTATATGCAGACGCAATCATTGAGGAGTGTAAGCTTGCGATCACAGCGGCTGAAGCACTTCGCGATTCAGCGACACTTCAAGGTCAGATCAATGAGGGTATTAAAGCACTGGATGAAGCTATGAAGAACTTGGTTCCAAATGAAGAACCGGGCACTGATCCGGAACCTGATACCGAGGAACCGGGAACTGAAGAACCTGATGATGAAAAATTCGTAATCAGTGATAAAGAAACCGGCATTAAGGTTACAGCACCTGCAGGTATGCTTGATTCTGATGTACAGCTTGTAGTAAAACCGATTACTGCGAAAGATGTAAATGATAAGATCGCAGCTGCATTGAACAGCTTAGAAGGTGAAATCACTGCCTTCGATATCAAGCTGATGAAGGACAATGTATTGATTCAACCAAACGGTACCGTTACGGTAACAATGAATGTGCCGAAGGATTTCTATTCCATGGTGTACAGTCTTTATCATATCGATGAAAACGGTAAATTGACTTCTATGCCGTTTATCACAGCGGATTATGAATTATCATTTGATACCGATCATTTCAGTATCTTCGTATTAGTAAATGAAGGTGAGCTTGTTTTCGGTCCGAGTGAACCAAACAAGAAACCGGAAACTAAGCCTGCCGATAAGGATGATGCAGCAATCAAAAATACTGCATCAACACCGAATACCGGTGATCATACAACAGCTGTAGCTTCTGTATTGCTGCTTGTATGTGCAGGAGCTTATTTAGGCTTCAACTATAAGAGAAAAGGAAATAACGCATAATAAATTCTTAGTATAACCCAATACAGATAAAAATGTATCCTAAAGTAAGACAGGATACATTTTTTCTGACTTCAAATAAAGCCTGTTGAGCGTTGTTTTCATTTAAGTGATATCTTTTTCGAACTCAGTGAAATAGAGGCTGTATGCCTCTTTAATTGACGTTAAAGCTTATTTATGCCATTGAATCGTATTCTGCATTTGATGAGAATCGGGATTCTTTTCCTGTGAAGCGATCACAAAGCCGTGCTTCTTAAAAAACTGCAATGCTTTGTTGTTTTTCACATACACCTCCGCATGTAATTCCTCACATTGATTTTGGATATGTCGAAGCAGCAGGGAGCCATAGCCCTTTCCTTGTTTTCCGCTGATGATATACAGAGCCGCAAGTCTTTGGTTATCAACAACAGCGAAGCCGACAATACGCTCCTCCTCACAAATCACATAAGCAGGCATATCAATCAGCTTTTGCTTCACCTTGTGATATTGCTTCAGCCAAAACGATTGATTCATAAAGCGATGTGCGGAAATCGTTGCGGTGATCCAAATATCCATTACATTATCAATATCATTGTGATTCATCAATCGTATCATATTACTTCAGCCTTTCCGTATTTGTTATTATCATACCACGAAACCCGTTATTTGTATGTATGAATTTCATGCTTTTTAATGATTTAATATCAAAGCGATAAAAACAAGCGGTTCTTCACCGATATTTTCAATTCCGTGAGAGCTGCCCTTTGCCGTATAAGTACAAGCACCTGCCGTTAATTTATGCTCAGTGCCGTTATCGGTATAGTTTGCCGTACCCTGCAGAATATAATACGATTCACTGTCATTTGTATGGGTGTGAATTCCGATGGAAGCACCGACATCAAGCGTTACCTTGGCATACATGGCTGCCTGCGGCTGTAAGCAGTCATCGCTGAGCAGTCTTTCGATATGCGTAGTTCCTTTTCCGTTTGCTTTTTCAAAAAAATGTGCAGTCTCACGATTATTTGTTATCATTGAATTCATCCTTTCATTTGTTTATCACAGTACGCTTATCATAATACAAATAAATAAAAAGTACAAGAAAAAACATTGAAAAACTGTTATAATAAAAATACAGAAGGAAGGGATACAGATGAAGCGTTACGGCTATGCGGCAGTGCTGTGCGGCAGTATTTACGGCATTACGATGCTTTTATTTGATTTGCCGCTTTCTTTGTTATGGCTGAAGTATGCTTCCTTTTCCGGGCTGTTGTTTTATTCGGCACGCTACGGCTTTTCAATGCTTGATATTGCCCCTAAAAAAGCACATCCGCTGTTGTATATGACGGGGATACTCATTATGCTCGGGTATTTTCTGCTTTGTTTGGATACATTTGTATTTCATGGGTGGTTGCCGATATCGGGATTATATCGCTATGCCGTCTTTGATTTTTATTTGCTCGGTGCACCGCTGTTTTTGTTTTCAGGTGTGTGCATTGAGGTAAATAAGAAATCAATCAGCGATCGATTAAAAAGGAGAACAGACAAAGATGAATAAGAAGCAGGGAATTTCACTCAAACAGATTGATTATACAGGAGAAATGAATGAGCATCAGGAGTATTTACGCATCTTGAAGCGCTTGGAAAAACGCTGTGAGTATATTGAATATGTCTTGGTAAATGAGGATGATACAAGACTGATCGAGCGATTTTCTTCGCTTTTGATTTCAGTAAATGAAAAAAACAAGTGGTGGGGGACAAAAACAAGCGGAAAAAGCAAGGTGTATCGCTTCAAGGCATCAAAAGCTTTGTTTGATTATCTCAAACAGTTTGAAACCTTTTGTCGGTACAGCGTTTCAAGATACGGCGATTATGCACAGGAAACGGATTTCGGTATTAATGATATCGCTTTTTTCGATCATGAAGCAGTACCGTTATTGTTTACGACAACACATGAAGGCTATATTATCATCAGAGAGGATGTACTTCGATAAATAACAGCGATCAGGGAGGATGAAATATGAATGAGATATTGGAATTTGCGGACAGAGAAGCATTTCGAGCATGGCTCAATGTGCATTGCTTATCAAGCGAGGGTGTATGGCTGTTGTTCGCTAAAGCAGGCGGTCCCAAGACAATAAAGGCATCAGAGGCATTAGAGGAAGCACTGTGCTTCGGATGGATCGACGGGCAGATGAAAAGCATTGATGAATTGAGCTATAAAAAATATTTTTCCCAACGCCGTAAAAACAGCAAATGGTCTGAAAAAAACAAGAAGCTGGCTGCACAGCTTGAACAAAACGGCCTTATGACCGATTACGGCAGAAATAAAATAGCGGAAGCCAAACAAAACGGTCAATGGGACAAAGAAGCATCATTCGTAATCGGTGATGAACAAATTGCGCAGCTTTCATCGATATTAGAAAACTATGCGCTTGCTTATCAAAATTTTCTAGCGATGTCGCCGTCGATCAAAAAGACGTATACACGGGCATACCTTGATGCAAAAACGCCTGCCGGGAAAGAAAAGCGTATCGCTTGGATCGTGGATCGATTAAATAAAAATCTTAAGCCGATGTGATTTCAGACTCATATCGCTTTGTTATCAAATAGAATAGGAGAGGATAACATGTGTGAGGAATGCGGGAGCGATCATAAGCGAATCACACCGCTTCATAATGCAAGAGCCTGCTTAAAAAATCATACGCAATATATTTGCGGAACATGCGGTCGTTGTATTTGTATCAAGCGGAATGCGCATACCAAGCTGTAGCGATGGAATTTTCCGTTTCGATCACCGAAAGAGGCCAAGCTGTATTTGCTTACCGCCGACTATGCGCTGAAACAAGCATGCGGTATCTATGAAATCGAAAATACGAAAGGGCGCAGTTTTTATAAAATCTTTGCGGATGAAACAGCTTGCCGACAATATTTGAATAAGCATAAGGATAGGCACCGGTATCATACGGCAGTCTATACAAACAAGGAATATAAGGAATATCCGCATACGGAAATACGAAAATTAACCGATGAGGAAACAGAGGAGTATTTAAGAAATTCAAAGCGATAGGGTATGCCAGCTTTGATATTGTAAATAAATGATGAAAACGCTATCTTTTACTGGTAATTATTATTGTTTTATGGTATATTACTATCACAGGAAAGGTGAGAATATGGATATATTAGATTCTTTAAAAAAAGCGATGGCTGAATATCGCACAATTACCGGCTTACGCAGTTATTTGGTTTTGGATACGACGGAAATCAAAAGTGCATCGGAGCGCAATTATTTCTGTAAGTGCTTGAAATCAAGTACCCAAGCATTGAAGCGATGTGAGGAATGTACACAGGAGTATTATGCACAGGCACGACAGGCCAATGAGGAATGTATTTATTCGTGCCATGCCGGATTGATCAAATGGGCAGTTCCGGTAAACTGTGATGATTTCCATTGCGTCATCATCTCTGAGGGTATTTTATCACAGCGTCAGTTGGAGGAAGCTGATGAATGGACAGCGTATTTAAGCAAGGAGTATGAATTGCCGAAGGATATGATCAAGAACAATTTCCAAGTCATGGCAGTGATGAATGAATCACAGATGAATGCTTCGATTCAATTATTGAAAGATTTGGTCTCCTATCATTTGGCTTTGTTTAAGGCTAATCAAGCATAAGAAAACGATAACGGTTGCGTTCGGCAATCATTATCGTTTTTTTTAACAGTGCTCCAGTTGAAAGCGTTCCATCGTAAAGTATTCATCAGCATCGATATTGCCTTTTTTCAAGGCCAAGGCTAATTGTTGAGCGGGAGTTTGAATCCCGGCAGTGCTCGGGAATACAAGACCTTGTTTCTGATTGTTTGTGACGATCAGACCGTCATATTTTACATTGAGGTCTTCGATGAAAAAAATCGGTTCATATTCACTGAGAATATGGATTTTGATTTCACAGCGCATCAGCTGTTCCTTTGTGAGCGGCGACTTTTGAGAATTATGAAAGCCGGCGATTTGTGCATTATGAACGATTTCCTGAGCAATGGTTGGATAAGTCGGATGAATCGTTCCTGCATATGCGTACAGATCACCGTATAAATACAGTGATACGATGACACCGCCTCTGCGCTTCAAACCTTGATCGCTCGCATCGATTTTTGTCATGCCTTTTCCGTATTTCCAATAATGAAGCATCGCGCTTCGGGCAAGATCGCGATAGATATTCAAATCCTTGTTGTGGAAGGAAGCAACGAGCCATCCGATACCGAACGGTGCTTCATAGCTGATCGGTGTGGTGCGAAATAAGGTGTCGCTCACAGCGCCCTTCAGCATTTGCAGCGCCCCTAAGATCGTTTGTCCGCTTGCTTTTACCAAATCGGGATTGATATTGTCCCAAGCCTTAGGATCATTGTCCTTCAGGGAGCTTAAAATGAATTGATCGAATACGGCCGCATCCTTATGATATCCGTACGGACTTTCTTCACTGAGTCGCTTGGAAAGCTCACCGCTGACGATGATCACGATTTTGCGGTCGATATCCTCAGCCGCTGCGCTGATACACTGTCCTAAGCGATCCAACTGTTCAAAATCAACCTCAGAGGTAGAAATACGCACTACTCGATAACTGCTCATATATTGATTGATGAAAAAGAGCGGAACCATCGTTCCCGTATCTAATTCGGGACTGTGCTCACCGCGCTTTCCCGCAGGGATATGATTATGCTTTGCCAAGGAACAAATCTGATTGACGAGCACCGTATCATATTCTACCGCAAGTGCATATTCACTGTGTTCATATTTAGCGAAGCTGCCGCTTGCTGCATCACCCGGGGCAATATGAATATAGTCCTTATAACCGAATGCTTTGGTTGAGATGATCACAATCGTATCGGGATGATATTCACTGATTTCCTTTGCCGCCTGATGATAACCTGAAAGCGTTTTTTGAAGTTGATCCTGCACTTCATCATGAATCATCGGCAGTAACAGGGGAGAATAGGGCACGATATAGGCTGCACAAAGCATAATATCCACTTCTTTCTGGCTGATTCTCATAATAACATTATACATCAAATCTATCAAATAATCATGGGAGATATTGTTTTCTTATCATCTTTTTTATGTACAAAGCATAGAATAGTACCGGATTCATATAAAATGGAAAATTTAGGATAGACAAACGCAAATTTTCTGTTATAATAATGTCAATTCAAGATTCATTTTTTTATATTAGGATCGATAATAGATCATACGGAGGGAATATGAAATTAAAAGAAATGGTATCCATGGATGTTTTAAAAGAGTTTGATTTTCGTTTGGCTGAGCACAATTCATTATCCGGCTTTCAGCGCTATACAAAGCATTACGGCGTTTTTTTAGTAACGGTGTGCAACAACCAACTGGAGAAGGCGATTCACATTACGCTGAATACCGATGCACGCAAGCCGTTAGAGGGGAATCGTATCGTGGCAAGTATTCATCAAATCAATCATGATTTATGCCGCATGGCAAGCAGAGGTTATATTGAGTTGCCGCAGCCAAGCGCAGAGCCGATGGAGAATGACTGGGAGATGCAGATGACTGCCAGCAATCCGTTTGCGTTTATGATTGATTAAGCGCTGTTGTATTTACAGATAAAATAAAAGCTTCCTGTTTTGCATATACATGCAACGGAAGCTTTTTTGATTATTTGATATAAGATGTGATTTTATCACCCATTTGTGAACAGGTAAGCTGTTCGCAGCCTTCTTCCATAATATCAACGGTGCGATAGCCTGCGGATAATACTTCGTTGACAGCGGCAGTGATCTCATCACTTTCCTCTGCCATATCAAAGCTGTATTTTAACATCATTGCGGCAGCTAAAATCGTTCCGATCGGATTTGCGATATTTTGACCTGCAATATCGGGAGCGCTGCCGTGAATCGGTTCATACATACCGGTATTGCTTTCGCCTAAGGAAGCACTCGGAATCAGACCGATGGAGCCGGTGATCATACTTGCTTCATCGCTCAATATATCACCGAACATATTTTCCGTTACGACAACATCAAATTGTGCCGGATTTTTTACAATCTGCATGGCGCAGTTATCCACCAACATATCGCTGAGTTCTACATCAGAATATTCTTGTGCAACTTCATGAACGATTTTACGCCATAGCCTTGAAGTATCTAAAACATTTGCCTTATCAACCGAAATCACACGTTTATTGCGCTTGCGGGCTGTCTGAAAGGCAGTGTGAGCAATACGTCTGATTTCATGCTCGCGATAAATCATTTGATCGCATGCGACAAGCTCATTGTTTTCCTCATAGGTTTTTTTATCACCGAAGTAAACACCGCTGATCAGCTCACGGACAACCATAAAGTCAATGCCTTGATCTACAATGTCTTTGCGCAGCGGGGAAGTATGAGCCAGCTGCTTCAAAATGCTTGCGGGTCTTAGATTGGCATAAAGTCCCATGCCCTTGCGAATCCCGAGCAGTGCTTTTTCCGGGCGAATCGACGGATCGACTTGATCCCATTTAGGTCCGCCCACAGCGCCTAACAATACGCTGTCGCTGTCGATACAAGCTTGCAGCACTTCGTCGGTCAATGAGGTGCCGTAGGCGTCAATCGCACAGCCGCCTGCCAAAACCTCTTGATAATAAAATGTATGATGATGTTTTTCGGCGATGCGCTCTAATACCTTGATCGCTTCATTGACGATTTCTGGTCCGATGCCGTCACCTTTAATCACTGTAATATGCTTTTCCATTGTTATTGATCTCCTTTGGCAATGCTTTTTAACAGACCGCCTTGTGCGATGATTTTTTTAATGAAATCAGGAAAAGGCTGTGCCTGATAAGATTCGTTTTTGGTATGATTGGTAATGATACCCTGATCGAAATCAATTTCGATTTCATCTTGATTATCAATGCGTTCCGCCGCTTCTTCACATTCTAAGATGGCTAAGCCGATATTAATCGCATTGCGATAAAAGATGCGGGCAAAGCTTTTGGCAATTACGCAGTCAATACCGCTTGCCTTGATTGCGATCGGGGCGTGTTCTCGTGAGGAACCGCAGCCGAAGTTTTGTTCTGCGACCATAATGTCACCTTGTTTGACCTTTTTGGTAAAGTCTTCATCAATATCACACATGCAGTGGGATGCTAATTCTTTTTCATCACTCGTATTTAAATAACGTGCCGGGATAATCACATCGGTATCGACATTATCACCGTATTTATGTGCTGAACCATGTGCCTTCATTTTACATTTCTCCTTTCGGACCGTCGATATAACCGGCTAATGCACTGTACGCAGCTACAGCCGGGGAAGCGAGGTAAATCTCGCTGGTAGTGTGTCCCATACGACCGACAAAGTTACGGTTTGTGGTTGCGACACAGCGCTCGTTCTCCGCTAAAATACCCATATAGCCGCCGAGACACGGACCGCAGGTAGGGGTGGATACGATACAGCCGGCATCGATAAACGTATCGATATAGCCGCGCTTAATGCATTCCTTGTAAATGCTTTGTGTGGCCGGAATAATAATTACACGTACATCTTTTGCGACTTTTTTTCCTTTTAAAATATCAGCCGCAATCTGCATATCGGAAATGCGTCCGTTGGTACAAGAACCGATCACTACTTGATCAATCGTGATTTGCTCATTGATTTCATCAATCGTCTTCGTGTTTTCCGGCAAATGCGGGAACGCTACGGTAGGGCGAATTGCGCTTAAATCGATATCAATGATCGTATCATAAGCGTCCATATCCGGTGTATAAATCTGATAAGGGCGATTGACGCGATCCTTCATATAGGCGATTGTAATATCATCGACTTCAAAGATGCCGTTTTTGGCACCTGCTTCAATTGCCATATTCGCAATCGTCAAACGATCGTCCATTGATAAAGAGGCAAGTCCTTCACCGCCGAATTCCATGGACTGATACAAAGCACCGTCAACGCCGATTTTACCGATAATATGTAAAATGACATCCTTGCCGCTGACTCCGGCACTTAATTGATTGTGCAGCTCAAAGCGAATGGCGCTCGGTACCTTAAACCAGCAGCTTCCGCTTGCCATTCCGGCAGCCATATCACTGGACCCGACACCGGTAGAGAAGGCTCCCAGCGCACCGTAAGTGCATGTATGAGAGTCTGCGCCGATGATACATTCACCGGCAGCGACTAAACCTTTCTCCGGCAATAAGGCATGTTCGATTCCCATTTCACCGACATCATAGTAATGCTCGATTGTAAAGCGGCGGGCAAAGCTGCGGCAGGTTTTGCATTGTTGGGCAGCCTTGATATCTTTATTGGGCGCAAAGTGATCCATTACCATCGCAATTTTATGTTCATCAAAGACTCCCTGAAAACCATGCTTGTCAAATTCCTTGATTGCGACGGGAGAGGTGATGTCGTTTCCTAATACAAGATCAAGCTTCGCATCGATCAGCTGTCCCGCGTTCACTTCGGATAATCCGGCATGTGCAGCCAGAATTTTTTGTGTCATTGTCATTCCCATGCTGTTATTCTCCTTTTTCCTTTTGCTGAATTGCACGATTTAAGGCACTGCACAGTGCGCGCAGGGAAGCAGCGATAATATCGTCATGAATACCGACGCCCCATTGTTCCTTTTGCGTGCAATCTAAGATTTTTACATAAGCAACCGCCTTTGAGGAAGAGCCGCTGGTAAGCGCATGCTCACTGTAATGCTGAATTTCAAAGGTGCGATTCAAATGCTCACGCAGCGCGTTGGCAGCCGCATCCAAACGACCGTTTCCGTCACCGCTGATTTCCATTTCTTGATCATCATAGGTAATATGCAGCTGTGCATGCAGATGATCGCTGCGTTGGAAATGATAATCATGCAAAGTAATCGGTGATTTCACATTCATATATTCATTTGTAAATAACTCATAAATTTCATTCGGCAACAGTTCTTTATGAGCGTGATCGCTGACGGATTTCATATAATAACCGACATTTTCACGCATTTCCGGCGGTAAAACAATACCGTAGCTTTCCTCAAGCACGTAATTGACTCCGCCTTTACCGGATTGAGAATTAATGCGGATGACATCGGTTTCGTATTCACGTCCGACATCTTTCGGATCAATCGGCAGATACGGTACATCCCATATCGTTTTCTTTTGTTCCTCACGCATATGCATACCTTTGGCAATCGCATCCTGATGGGAACCGCTGAACGCAGCGAATACCAGCTTGCCGGCATACGGCTGGCGCAGTGATACGTTCATGCGGGTATTTTGTTCATATACTTCAACGACATGCGGCATATCATGGAAGTTCAGTTTCGGATCAACACCCATCGCATACAGATTCATTGCCAAGGTAACAATATCGACATTACCGGTGCGCTCACCGTTGCCGAACAGTGTTCCTTCAATGCGGTCTGCGCCCGCAAGCAAGCCCATTTCACTGTCCGCCACACCGCAGCCGCGATCATTATGCGGATGCAGGGATACGATGACTGCCTCACGACGATTCATATGCTTGCACATATATTCGATCTGTGATGCATATACATGCGGCATTGACATTTCAACCGTTACCGGAAGATTAATAATACATTTTTTATCTACGGTCGGCTCCCATACATCGATGACGGCGTTGCACACTTCTAATGCATATTCCACTTCCGTTCCGGTAAAGCTTTCCGGTGAATATTCAAACGTATAATCCGCACCGCATTCTTCACTTAATTGCTTTAACAGCTTCGCACCGTCAATCGCAATCTGCTTAATTTCTTCCTTGCTTTTCTTAAATACTTGTTCACGCTGTGCTTTACTTGTGGAATTATACACATGCACCACGGCATTTTTACAGCCTTGCAGTGCCTCAAAGGTCTTGCGAATAATATGCTCACGAGCCTGTGTCAAAACCTGTACCGTCACATCATCGGGAATTAGATTCTGTTCGATCAAAGTTCGTAAAAACGTATATTCGGTCTCACTTGCGGCAGGGAATCCGATTTCAATTTCTTTGAAGCCGATTTCAACTAACAGCTGAAAGAAACGCAGCTTTTCTTCTAAGCTCATCGGAACGATTAAGCTTTGATTCCCGTCACGCAAATCAACACTGCACCACATCGGTGCTTTTTCTACATATTCTTTTTTGGTCCATTCCAAACATGCTTCCGGGGGCATAAAATATCCCCTTTGATACTTCTGATACCCTTCCATCGTTTTTTCCTCCTTTATAAAACAAAAAGCCTTCCTCTCCAAGAGACGAAAGCTTTACTTACGCGGTACCACTCTGATTGGCAAACTGCCCACTCAATCCATGAAAAACATGGCCGTTTGATAACGTAAGAGGTCTTACGGTACAGCCTACTGAAACTTCAGCCATACAACTAGCGAGTGAGTAGATAAAGGCTTCATTCTGTTTTACACCAACCAACAGATCTCTATGAATCAGCGTTTTATCCGATCTCGCATCAAGCGTTTTTATTTGTATTGCTATTAGAATACAAGGATTTGATGAAAATGTCAATCGTTTTCAGAAAAATTATGAAATAAATTACAGCGACTTTAAATAAAATGCAGAACAATAGGGGAGTGTTCCAAAGATTTCAATATTTCAAGGCTTCAATCACTGATTGATTCAATCTGATACCGAATCCTATATCAATATAATTACTCTATATCAAAGTTTTCTGTTTTTAAATCACAATAATATCTGCCGCTCGCAGCAGTAAACTTTAACACACAATAATCAGGATCAATGACTCCTTTTTTATAAAACATTGTATCGCCTTTTTCCCATATCATGTTTTTAGTTTCTTGGTCGGTTAAGACTTCCATTTTACCTTTCAACATTACACCGACATACTTAATCAATCCTTTATGATAAAAATATATGCTTGCATTTGGATTGTTTTTATATTGAGCGACTCTCATAGATGATGTATTTGTAGAAAAGTAAAATTCTTTCAGTCCATTTCTTTTTCTCGGACTCAGCATTGCTTTTACATTAGGATAATTTTCATCATCGACGGAGCATATAAAACAGACCTTTTGTTTACCGATCCATGATTCTATTTTTGTTAAATCCATAATTGTTCTCCTTTATAATTTAGTGCTTATAACTCATAAAAATAACATAGTTTTCAAATTGTAATTTGTACCTTATTAGATTAATTCAGTTAATTAATCTGCAGTTTGAATTACTTCTTATATTTCATATAAATCTTTTCATTAAAGCCTTTTTGTTTACCGTGCTTTTCTTTGATTCGCTTGAATTCGCTGAATCCTAATTTAGTATAACAGTTTATAGCTGAAGTGTTTATATCGGTAACATCCAATACATATTCGGTATATTCACTTAACCTTAAGCTTTCTTTTATCAAAGCAGTGGCTATTCCCATTCTTTTGTAATCTTTTTTTACTGAAACAAACTCCAAATAGCCGGTTGTTATCGGATAAGCTAATTTTGATTCAAATTCTTCTTTTAACACAATACAAGCAATCATTCCTTTTATAAAGCCGAAGTTTCTTTTGTATGAGGTACGATCTGTAATAACAGCACGACCGTTACAATCGGAAACAGCCAAAGCACCGATGATTTCATTATTATGTTCAGCTACATAAAATTTATCTGTCATGATTCCGCTGCATATGGCCTTCGCTGTAGTTTTAATATCCTTACATAACACAGAAAAATCTTTTTCAAAAGCCTCTGATATACAGTATGCAATATCTTCACGATCTGCATCTTTTGCTTTTCTTACAATTATTTCCATAGAATTACCTCACTTTTAAATTGAAATTGATCTATATTTCATCTAATCCTTTACTGATCAGTTGATAAGCTGTATATTCTGTTTCTGCAATACTTAAAATCACATCACTTGCGGATTTCATATCTTTTTTTGTATCTAAAATATAATCAATAAATATATCACATAGTGTTTCAAATTGTTTTCCGCTGTCTTTAAACAATTCTCCCGATTTCATCAAATTATCGTTTTTATATTCGCTGCCGAGTTCAATTAACACTTTACTCATCTTATCTCTTGAACACATAAATACGACTTCATCTGTTTCAGTTGTTCCTTTTAAGCGATTCGGTGTTGTCGGTACACTGCCGCAGAATTCCACAATTCTTCTTAATATCTTATCGGTTTCTTGCTTACCCAATTCTTCTTCCCAATAAAGCATTTCCTTTGCCATTTTCTTCATTCCGTTAATACCCAAAAATGATGTAGGAGGATTTAAAAACATATCTGCTTTCTTTTTCATTGCCGATTTAAAAACAGCCTTTTTATTATTTGGGTTTTCCATTCTGATCTTACATATTGTATTTGGTTTACATAAGCCTTTGTATTCAGCATTCATGCCTAACAGCAAATTCTCATAGGATAGTTTTATCATATCTTTTCTTCCGCAATCATATAAAAATATATTCTTTTCTTCATCATCATAGCCGATCATTAAGACATAATGAAAGGGAATATGTTCTTTATGATAAAGTTTTGTATAGTATTCTAAATAGTACATATCTAAAGCACCGATTACAACAGGGAAACCGTTATCTATTTCTTTCTTTGCTTTGGCTAATGCGGATTCTGGTGTTTTACATTCAATATGATGGTAGTAGAAATTGACTGTCGGAGCGAGAAACTCATACATTTTTTTCGTTCTTCCTTCTCCAAAGGATACCAACCTTTTGATATCTGCTTTATTGGTTTTTATATATGCAAAGCTGCAGAAACCACTCATAGCGAAAAAGAATTGATCCGGAAGTTTTTCACCGGTTTTATTCATATAAAGATCTTCAATTCCGTTCCACATGCATTCATAATCATCTAAATGATGGGGGAGATTTTCTATTATTTTTCGCATAAATTACCTCACTTTCTAACCAAATACTTTTCAATGCTGCCTTGTTGATAAACTTTACTTCCTATCAATGTAATCGCACATTCGGGGCAGTTATTTATACATCTATAACAACTTGTGCAATTTCCTTGCGGTACAGGTTGATTATCAATCATTCGCAAATTCTTTGTCGGACAGTTTACGGAACATTTGCCGCAAGATATGCACTTATAATAATCAATCTTTAACTTATCTTTCAGTTTGAAAGGTTTATTATAAAACCATAATCTTTGTCCGAATAAACCTAAAAGATAACTGATTAAAGACAGTCCGTCCTTTGGATACTTTCCTTTTTTTATGTTTGCTACAGTATTTCTGATTTTTATATCTGCTTTTTCTACTGTTTTTTTATTTCCTTCAATATCTTTTTTTAATAGTTTTACATCTCCGATGCAGTCAGGCATTTTTATATGAACTCCGCCGATAATATCAGCACCGTACTTTTTTAATAATCTTGCCGAACAACCTGTTCCGTCTCCGCTGAATAATCCCATTGTGACTATAATAAATATATTTTTGTTTTTGAATATTTCTTTATTATTATTTAGAAAATCTTTAACAATAATCGGAATATCACTATAATAAATCGGATAAGCAAATACAATATCATTACTTTCTTTTATTTTGGTTATACAATTTTTATCCTCAATAGAATAAAGATCATTTTCTTTTTTATCATTGTAATATTCTAAAAACTTACTGACACAATATTTTGTATTTCCTGTTCCGCTAAAATATACTCCGACCATTTTAATCTTCCTTTCAAGCTTTGATTTAAAACATAGATTTTGAGTGTTTAATGTTATTCGCAGGTTATCGATATTATACGTTTTTCGGAAATGATTTTCAACATTTCTCGATAATTATCAATCAATGCTTTAGGGAAGAATTCATCAAACATTAATATCATCTTACTTTCAAAAAGCTGTTTCTTTATTCACAAGTGCCATTCTTGTCTTTAAAATACAGCTCTATGTTTTTTAGGCTTTGATCTATGTCATCGGAATCTACAACTTCTTTTAAATCTTGAAGCATTTTACCAGAACAGTTTTCACATCTTAAATACCTGTCAGTACCGAATTCCACTTCATATTTTTTATTTTCCAATATACAAGTAGTTATCGCATAACTTTCAATTTCGGTTGAGATACTGATCTCTGCCGCAGTAAAACAAGCAACAGCAATTATATTGAGTGCCAAACCGATAAGAAGTATGATTCCGATCATTTTTAATATTTTGATAATAATACCTGCCGGTTTTTCTGTATGACCGACCTTTTCTTCTGATATGCTTTTCATTTCGTTGTCTAAAAGTTCATCAACACTTACATGTAATGTTTTTGATAAAAGCTTTAGCTGCTGCGGATTCGGTGCTGTTTCATTTAACTCCCAATGTGAGATTGTTTGTCTTGTAACGTTTACTTGTTCTCCTAATTGTTCTTGTGAGAGACCGATTTTTTTTCTTAGCTTTAATATATTTTCTCCAAGCATGATATTTTCTCCTTTCATCGTCAATGATAACTTATTACCACGTAACGATTCTACCAAAGTTCTTTGGAGCGTTGTCAAAGTGTTTTAACATTCATATAAATCGTATTCAGACGGTTATTTTATGCCCAACAATTTATTTAGATAGGGAATCCTTTTCAACACTTCATAGCAAAGCATTGTCAGCACAAAGCTTCCGAGCATGATGATTATTACTTGTAAAAAGAGATGATCAATGAAAGATAATGTGTAATATCCTAATGCAACTAATATTGATTGGTGAAGTAGATAGATAGGGAATGAAGCCTTACTGAAATATTCAGTCAGCTTTGTTTCTTTGTTGAGATAACATTTTCCAAGTATCAAACAAGCTAATATCCCTAACCAGCATACTAAACTTACCGCAAAATCTCCGTAATAAGAGTATTGATAATATCCTGTTACCAATATTGCTTGTAACACAACAAACAATCCTAAAATCACTTTCTTATTATCTGTCAGCTTATCAATGATTTTTTCATTGCTAAACATATAATATCCTAATAAGAATAATATAAAGTACTTGCCGAGACTGTATCCGCCGAAATTGCCTATATAATACAGTATCCATACAGGGATAAATAATAAAATTATGGTAATTATATTTGCCTTTTCAAACTTAACCGCAAATTTTTTATAAGGTATATATTTTATTATCGGTAATGCTGAAAGCGAGATGATAAATAAAAATAAGATAAACCATAAATGCCCTGGAGTAAAGCTTCCGTCATAACCGCTTAAATCGGTACAATGGGTAAAAAAATATTTATAATTTTCAAACCTGCTTCCTGTATATCCAAAAAAGAATTTTCGGGCATAAAAGGTTTGAATCGGAACAAGTAACAGCATTCCGCCGATCAACGGAATAAACAGTTTACTGAAACGCTCCTTTATGAATTTCTTTGTATCGCGCTTTTCTAACGAATATCTTGTACACATGCCCGCAATCACAAACAACAGTGCCATAAACCAAGGATTTACGATGATAATCAGTGAGCTTAATAATTTATTTTCTCCGCCCCATACATAAAATTTTCCGCCGTAATTATTCCAAATCATAAAAGTATGAACAGGAAATAAAAAGAGAATCATGATCGTTCTTAAATTATCTAAATAATATTTTCTCATGATTTCACCTCACTTTCAAATTCCGGTTAATTGTTCTTTTGCCTGTATCTAAAAAGACAGCAATTCTTTCAGTCAGCTCCGATTTACAAACCGGTATTTATCTATTTATCAATTCAAGAGTTTTTTCAAATGAAATACATTCTGCGAATCTTCCGTTCCACAGGAGCTCATTATAATATCTATAAGAATTTTCTGCTGTCATATATTTATTATCAATCGTACTGTTTGTATTAGCCGGTACAATCATTTTAAGCCCATGTTCAAAACCACATTTCACTGTTGCATCTATACAGTAATCTGTTTGCAGCCCTACAATAATAACTGTATCTTCGCCTTTTTCACGCAGGTAATCCAACAACCCCGTATCTCTAAAAGCACTGTTTACACTTTTGTCAAAAACAAGCTCATTTGGCATTGGCTGAAATTCTTCGTATATTTCATAGCCTAATGTGCCTTTCGTTAATTTCTGTCCGACACCATCATCATGTCTAACATAAATAACTTCTATATTATTATTGCGTGCCTCTTTGATTAGTGTTTTAATACGATATATAAAAGTCTGAAATTGATACAAGTCATCATTCATAATTAAATTTTGAGTATCAACAACTAACAATATCATTTTATTACCTCCCGGATTGTGGTTTACCGTAATAAGTGATTTGCACAAACAAAAATTGCACCTATGAGTCACTTCTGTCTTTTCAACAACCGGCTGTTTGTCTGTGAATTAATTATAGCATTTTTACTCAATAATAGGTAATATCATTTCTGATTAATTTAAAACATTGCTTCTATAATGGATGTATAAGCAGAGAAGGATATAAATAAAGACAGAAATAAAACAGAATCTAAAATAGAAAAAAGAGGGGATAGGGTAAACTGCCGCAAAGTTAATTTATGCTTTTTAACCTATGAAAAGCAAAAGCATTTATCATGTAAGCGATATTGTTATCGGAATACAAGGATTCAATGAAAATGCCGATCGTTTCAAATAAATCATGAATTAAATTATTTTATGATGAAATCGCTCAAAATTCTATATATGCAATAAGCTACCCATAATATCCATGTAATTGCCCATTCTTGCGTGATAATGCTGATGATTAAGTATAAGCCTGCGACAGTAAGCGCGACTGTCCAATTCATAATTTTCTTGTTTCTTGTAATTGTTTGATCAGAAGCAACGATCAGATCAGACAGCACTCGTTCAATCTTTTCACTTTCTTCAGAATCAGTTTTTTCTCCGTTAAATAAGTCTATAATAGATATATTTAAGCATTTAGCCAAAGGCTCAATCAATGAAATATCAGGGAAACCGATGCCGCGTTCCCATTTTGAAACAGTCGCACTTGATATATGCAGTTCATTCGCTAATTCTTTTTGTGTTTTATTACTTTGTTTACGAAGATCGGCAATTAAGCTGCCTGTTTTTTTAGCGTCCATAAGAATCATTCCTTTCTTTTGTTGCTTTTATTATACACAATTATCATGAAAAGACTATCAACGCTTCGTTGAAACATGCTTAATGTTATAAATAAGAAAGCATGAATTCCTATCAGCTGATATTTAATAAAACGATTGTTGTTGCACTGCATATATTTGATCGATTTTATTTTCACGATAAAACAGCTTTCGATAAAAATTTATTCTAAATACCAATGTTCCATCATACGCTTTATTGAGGTAGATAAGATGAAAAAAATACTTAGCTTATTCATAGCCGTTTTATTAGGCTTATCCGTTGGCTTAATGAATGTACAGGCAGAAACAAAGGAACCGCAGAAAAATGAGGAGAATACGAAAAACAATGCTGATTTAGCGAAAAGTGCAAAAGCTGCATATTTAATGGAATATTCAAGCGGCAAGATGATCTATGCGAAAAATGAGCATGAAAAGCTGTATCCGGCATCAATGACAAAGATGATGGGCTTATTATTGATCTATGAGGCATTGAATGACGGAAAGCTGAAATGGGACGATGTGGTAACGACAAGCGAGCATGCCGCAAGCATGGGCGGCAGTCAGGTATTCCTAGAGGTCAATGAACAGATGAGTGTACGCGATATGGTAAAAAGCATCTGTATCGCATCGGCAAATGATGCGATGGTTGCGATGGCGGAAAAAATCGGCGGTACGCATGAGCATTTTGTACAGCTGATGAATGATAAGGCCAAGCAGCTGCAGTTAAAGGAAACGCATTTTATGAATGCGACCGGTCTGCATGATCCCGAGCATTATACAAGTGCATACGATATGGCGATGATTGCGAAGGCATTGATTAAAGAGGGAGATAAGGAACTGCTTGATATCACATCTACGTATGATGCGTATATTCGTGAAAACAGCGATAATAAATTCTGGCTCGTTAATACAAATAAGCTGATTAAGCAATATCCGGGTGTGGACGGCTTAAAGACCGGCTTTACACAAGAGGCGATGTCATGTATTACGGTAACGGCACAAAAGGACAGTCTCAGATTGATCAGTGTCGTGATGGGAGAACCGTCCTCAAAGCAGCGCAATGCAGAAATTAAAACGATCCTGGACTATGGCTTCTCACAGTTTGAACAGGGACTGTTATATCCTGCTGATACGGTGATTGAAACAAAACAGCTTGATAACGGTAAGCCTGACAAGGTGAATTTGATTACCACTAAGGATATTCGCTATGTATTTGAAAAGGGAACACAGCCGAAGGAAGCGGATCGTAAGGTTGAAATCACTAAGCCGAATTTACCTTATCTGCGCGGTGATATTGTAGGCAAGGTTACGATTACGATGGACGACGGCTTTGTGGCGGAAAGCGATTTGACCGTAGATGCAGACGTTCAGCCGCTGGATTATTTTGACCTGTTTGTGAAAAGTTTTATTGACTTTCTGATTTAGGAAAATATTGTTTGACATATAGAATAAGACAAGGTATAATTACTCTGCAAATGTAAGACTGAGAATAGTAAAAATTCATTACTTCTCCAGACAGATTACCTCCCCCCATATACCCAGTAATTTGTCCCTCAGCATTTTGCGGAAAGTCTGTTTTCTGACAGGCTTTTCTTTTTGTATCGAGAAAACCCCTTGTTGTACAAGGGGTTCAGAAAAGCTTAAGCGA